>JAAXGS010000069.1 GCA_012271225.1 Dehalococcoidia bacterium
GAATGACGTCTCCGCAACGGACGCGGGCTTCGCGGTGGACACAAACCGCGTCGTCATTCTGGATCGTTCCGGCGGTCAGGAGGCGCTGCCCCTCATGTCCAAGAGAGAGGTGGCGGACGCCGTGCTGAATCGCGTCTCCACGCTGCTGGGCGGCTGAATCGGGACGTTCACAAGGCATGCGCGTGAGCGGCTCAGGCGCCCTGTTTGTCTCACTGATCATCCTTGCCGCGGGCAGCTCATCACGGATGGGCAGGCCAAAGCAGACTCTCCCCTGGATGGGCGCGCCGCTGTTGACCTGGCAGGTTGAGCAGGGCGGGCGCTCACGCGCGGATGAGGTCATTGTGGTGCTGGGCGAGGACGCCGCGGACTTTCGCCCCCTGCTGCCGGAGCGGCTTGACCGCGCGCCCGCCTATAGCATCATTGAAAATCCCGACTATGCACGAGGCAAAACTACGTCCGTGCTCGCGGGGCTGCGCGCCGCCGACCCGCGCTCAACGGATTGGATCTTTCTCGCGATGGACTCGCCGCGTCCGGCGGAGATCACCGATGCGTTGATCGAGGCGCACATGGCGGGCGGCCTGCCGATCACCTATCCGTGGCACGGGAGTATCGAAGGGCATCCACCCGTGATGAACGCGGCCCTGCGCGGGGAGATTGAGGCCATAACGGAGGCCGGCCGAGGGCTGCGCGGGGTGACGGAGCGCGATCCCTCCCGCGTCAACAGGGTCGAGTTCTCTGAGCCTGTCGTCATCATCAACATGAACAGCCCAGAGGACTATGAGAGGGCGCTGTCCGTCACCGGGCAGGGCGGGAGTTGACGCGGCGTGATGCCCGGATGTCCAGGTCCCAAGCAGATGGCGCCCGTGCAATGGTCACTGATTGGGCAAACGCCGCGCTTTCCCGTATGGGGGATGCAAGCCCTTAATCACCGGGGCCGAAGAGTGCTGTGTACTCCGCAACCAGGTCACCCTTTCTGAAGCCGGGTGTCGTCGTTGTGTTCTCAATGGCCAGCGCTCCGTAGTCGATTTGTTCCCTGAGGCGGCGCAGGACGGTCTGATTTCGCGCTTTGAGCAACATCCATTGCTTGTGTTTCTCGCATTCGTCCGGTGACGCAGGGCGCCGCGAATAATCCTGCCATCCCTGACAGGGCACCGCGAAATCAAAGTCGTTTCCAAAGACCTTCAGCGCTTCCCGCGTGTTGTTGTATTGCCACAGCAGAAAGTCCCTGTGCCGTATGGGCGGCGGCGTGTGCAGGCGCATATCCGCGTGTCTGCTTGGGATTCTCGTCCAAACCTGAAACTCCGCGTTCACATCATACGGACGGCCATCGGGCGTTCGGAACGCCGGCCGCCGCAGCCTTGCGCGGTGGATCCAGCGGAAACCCTCAGGAAGCTGCCTGTGGATAAAATACTTGCGAAATATCACCGGCACAATAAATCCAATCGTGCACGCCTCTTCCGCAGCCCGCGTAAAGAATTGCACCGCCAGTCTCCCCCGTTTTCCGAACGGCGGGTTACCGACTACGACTGTGCTGTCCGCGGAAAAAACGCGAGGTACCGATCTTTCAGTCAGATAGTCCCTGCGGATAATCTCCGGGTGCCGCGGCTCAATGTCAAAGCCGATTCGATGACCAGCGGGCAGGAGTTCATAGAAGACGCCGTCGCCAGCCGATGGCTCTATGAAAGTGATGTCGCTGTTCAGACCCAGATCAGGGAGTATGTTCCTGAGTTCGTCCAGGCAATCCCTGGCAACTTCCGCATCCGTATAGAACTGGTCCATGCTGCAAACCAATCAACGTTGTTTTCAGACAGGCGCTTTTAGAACTCTGCAGAACATCACAGTCGACACGAACAAATAGTCGCAGCGCCAACCGCGGGCTGTCAAGCCCCGGGTTGTCGGTCAGGGCCGGCCTCTCGTCCTTTAGAATGCAGGCGGGTTAGAATGCAGGGACGATGAGCACGGAAACAAGCGACACGCCTGTCATCAGCAGCGGGGCTGACGCTCCTCCCGCGCAGCGCGCGGCGGCGGACATGCCGCCCGCGTACGACCCCGCACGATTTGAGGAGGCGCGCTACCGCTGGTGGGAGGAGCGCGGCTATTTTCAGCCCCGCGCCGCCACCGCAGGACACGATCCCTTTGTGGTCATCATGCCGCCCCCCAACGTCACCGGACAACTGCACCTTGGCCACGCGCTGACGGCGGCCGTCGAGGACGCGCTGGTGCGGTGGCGGCGGATGCGCGGCCATCCAACCCTCTGGCTGCCGGGAACGGACCACGCCGGCATCGCGACGCAGTACGTCGTCGAGAATCATCTGGCGTCGCAGGGAATCGACCGGAGAGAAATCGGACGGGAACGATTCCTCGAGCACGTCTGGGAGTGGGTGCGCGACTACGGCGGGGCGATTCAGAATCAACACCGCCGCCTTGGGGCGTCATGCGACTGGACGCGGGAGCGTTTCACGCTGGATGAGGGCCCCTCCCGCGCCGTGCGCGCCACATTTGTCAACCTGTACAACTCCGGCCGCGTCTACCGCGGCGAACGCATGATCAATTGGTGCCCCACTGACCATACCGCCCTCTCCGACCTGGAAACGGAATATGAGGACACGGCGGGCAGCCTCTGGCACATCAACTATCCCTACACGGACGGCTCCGGCCGCCACGTGACCGTCGCCACCACGAGGCCGGAGACCTACCTGGGCGACACGGCCGTGGCCGTCAATACGAACGATCCCCGATTCACCGACGCCATCGGCTTGACCGTCCGTCTCCCGTTCATCGACCGTGATATCCCAATCATCGGGGACGATTACGTGGACATGGAGTTCGGCACGGGCGCGCTCAAGGTCACGCCGGCGCATGACCAGGCCGATTTTGACATTGGACAGAGGCACGGGTTGGAGATCATCGAGGTCATCGACTCGGACGGAGCGCTGAACGAGCACGCCGGGCCCTATGAGGGGCTCGATCGCTTCGAGGCGCGGCGGCGGATCGTGGCGGACCTGGAGGCGGCCGGCTTCCTAGAGCGGACGGACGAGTATCAGAACCGCGTGGGCCGATGCTACCGCTGTCAGACCGTCATTGAGCCGCGTCTCAGCATTCAATGGTTCGTCGACATCGCGCCGCTTGCCAAAAACGCGGCTGAGGTCGTGCGGGACGGGCGGATCAGAATTGTTCCCGAGCGATTCACTGCAACCTATCTCAACTGGATGGACGGCATTCGCGATTGGTGCATCTCCCGGCAGCTCTGGTGGGGGCACCGCATTCCGGCGTGGTTCTGCGGGGAGTGCGACGGCGCGCGGCTGCAGGCGGTTCTCCGCGAACCGGTCACGGGGCCGGACGGGCAACCCCTGTGGACAGGCAGCTACGCAGAACTGAGGGAGATGGGCCTCTCTCATGCGGACATTCAGGCGAGCATTGACCGCGTCAACGCGGACAGGGACGCCTCACCGATTGTGGCTGCCGAGGATCCGTCCGCTTGCCCCGCCTGCGGCGGGGCAAGCCTTGTGCAGGACCCGGACG
>JAAXGS010000070.1:0-11504 GCA_012271225.1 Dehalococcoidia bacterium
CGGGCGACCCGCGCCCAATAGAGCGTCAGCTCATAGTCCGTGCTCGCGTTCATGTAGCCGCCCACGCGCTCGATTGTCTCCGCGACGTCCTGCGCCTGCGGGCGCCGTTCCGTGCCCTTGAACAGGATGTGCTCGAGAAAGTGTGACGCGCCGGACTCGTCCTCCCGTTCAAAGCGGGAGCCCGTTCCCACGTAGAACGCAATCGACACCGCCCGCGTTGCGGGCATTGATGCCGTCAGCAGGCGCAGGCCGTTGGGCAGGACGGTTTTGGTGTACGGGGCGAGGGCTTCAGCTACCATGCGCTTTCAGTGTAGCCAATGACGGGGGCGGCTGTCAGGCGGCGGGGCATTCGGTCAGGACTCCAGCCACAGAACATCGCCGTGGAGGTCCGGCGGTTGAGGTCGGGACGCAAAGACGGCGTATTCGGCCTTGCTCGCCCCGATTGTCGTCGGCTCCCCGTGGCCGGGGTGGACAACCGTATCGTCCGGCCTGATGTAGAGCTTGTTTGTGATGCTGGTGATCTCCTGCCGCAGGGCCTCAGGGCCGGTGGTGCGCCCCGGGCCGCCGGGGAACAGGGTGTCGCCGGTGAAGAGATGCATTCCCGTGATGAGGCAGCCGCTGCCCGGCGTATGGCCCGGCGTCGCAATGACTCCCAGCGGCGCCGTGCCGATCTGCAGCGTATCGCCGTCGCTCAGGAGCAGGCCGGGGGGCACGGGCAGGTCCTGCGCATCGCCCGGCAGCGCGGCAAGGACGGCCGTTGGCAGCGCGGCGGCAACCTCCTCCAGCGCGCCCCAGTGGTCGGAGTGCCCATGCGTGGTCACGATGTACAGAACCTCCGTATCGGCCACCGCGTCCAGTATCGTCCGGGCGTCGGCGGCCGCGTCGATGATTGCGGAGACGTTCTGCAGGGGATCCATGACAACGTAGCAGTTGTTGCCCCAATTCCCCACCTGCAGCCGATAGATCCGCAGGTCGGTCCCGCTGTATGCCAGGGTCATATCATGCTCTCCTGTGGGTTTCCCGCGCGCCGCATGGGGGTCGCGTTCGCGTTGACACCCGCATTTGCGCCTACGTAGGATTTCAGCACGCCGAGTGAGGAATGCACGCTGTGATGACTGTACCACGCGCGTGACGGAGGAAACGAATGACAGAGATTGCCCCCGGCGTGTACGCCATAACGCTTCGCCCTGATGACGATGATTCCCCCCAGATCTATTGGGCGAGCGGTTACGGGGGCGGGGCGATTATCGACGCCGGCCACGCCGATGAGGATGTTTCACAACGAGTCATCGCCGAGGTCGACCGTCTCCGCGGCGACAGGCCCAGCCCGGGGTTGCTGCTGCTGACCGACCGCTTTGATGAGCACGTTGGCGGGGCGGCGGCCCTGCAGCGCGCGTACCCCGGCCTGATCACCTGCGCGGGCGACGGTGATGCGGACGCCATCGCGGAGTCCACGGGGGCGGCTATTCACAGGCGCCTGACGGGGGACGAGAGCTTTGTGACGGTTGCTGCCGACGGCGAGCGAACGATCCGCGCCATCGCGACGCCGGGCCACACACCCGGGAGCACGTGCTATTTCATGGAGCCGGAGGGAGTGCTGTTCAGCGGCGATTGCGTGCTGAGCCGGGGCACGACGGCGGTGCAGCCAAGCGGGGGTGGCGACATGGCCGCCTACGTCGCCTCTCTCCAGAGGCTCGCCGAACTGAACGCCCGGCTGCTGCTGTCCTTTCATGGCGCTCCCGTCTCCGATCCCACCGCGAGGCTGAGCGAGTTGATTGAGCATCGGCGCGCGCGTGATGAGGCGATCATCGACTGCGTGCGCGAGGGCGTGACCGATATCGATGCCATGCGGGACAGGCTCTACGGCGCTGCCAACCTGTCTGAATGGCGCTGGAATGCGGCGCGTGAGCAGATTCACGCTCACCTGATCAAGCTGGCTGCGGAGAACAGGGTCACGGAGTTGGAGCCGGGCCGCGCGTACCGCCTCGCATAGCCGCTGGAATAATCGAATACCGCAATGCGCGACCGTGCCGTGGAGGATGTGCTCGCATGAGAGGAATTGACGCCCTGTCCGTCTTTCCGGCGTCCGCTAGGGCGCGGGACAGCGGCCATCTGGAGATTGGCGGCGTTGACGCCGTCGACCTGGCGCGGACGCGCGGAACGCCGCTCTACGTCTTTGATGAGCAGGAGCTGCGAGGGGCCGCGCGCAGCTTCCGCGCGGCGCTCACGCGCCATTACCCCGGCGAGAGCGCCATCATCTATGCGTCAAAGGCGTTTTCAAACGTGGCCCTGTTCCGCGTGCTGGCGGAGGAGGGCGTTGGCTTTGACGTTGTGAGCGGCGGCGAGATGGCTGTTACGGAGGCCGCCGGCGTTGATCCCGCCAACGTCCACTTTCACGGGAACAACAAGAGCGAGACTGAGCTGGAGAGGGCTGTTGAGGCCGGTCTTGGGGCAATCGTCGTCGATAATCTGCATGAACTCTCACTGCTGGACGCGATTCTGACGCGGACGGGGCGCACCCAGCGCGTCTCCCTTCGCGTGTCACCCGGTGTTGATCCGCACACCCATGCGCACACCACCACCGGCGTCCTGGACAGCAAGTTCGGCCTTGCGATTCAGACGGGGCAGGCCGAGCAGGCAGTTGCCCGCGCGGTCGAGTCTCCCCGTCTGGACCTCGCCGGCCTGCACTTTCATCTGGGATCGCCCATCTTTGAGCGTGAGCCGTACGCGGAAGCCATCCGCGTCACGATGGACTTTGCGGCGCGGATGAAGACCGAATACGGCTTCATCATGAAATTGTTCAGCCCCGGCGGCGGCTTTGCGGTCAATTACCTGGTCTCCGATGAGGCGCCCTCCGCGGATCACTATATGGAGACGATCTCCCGCGCCATCATTCAGGGCTGTGACGTCCACGGCCTTGAGATTCCGGCGATTTCCATCGAGCCGGGGCGGTCCGTTGTCGGGACGGCGGGCGTCGCGCTCTACACCGTCGGTGCCACAAAGACCCTGCCGGACATCCGCACCTACGTCTCCGTCGACGGCGGCATGGGCGACAACATCAGGCCGGCCATCTACGGCTCCCGCTATGAGGCCGTGCTCGCCTCCCGCATGGCCGATGCGGAGGAGGTCACCGTGACCATCGCGGGCAAATACTGCGAGTCCGGCGACATCCTCGTGCGTGACTGCTCCCTCCCTGTTCCTGCCGCGGGCGACGTTCTGGCCATCCCTGTGTCCGGCGCATACTGCCTCGCGATGTCATCAACCTATAACGCGAACCCGCGGCCGGAGGTGGCGCTGGTCTCCGACGGTCAGGCCCGAACGATCCGCCGCCGTGAGACCTATGACGATCTCATGCGCCTCGATGTCTAGTCCGCCGCCGCCCCGCGGCGCGCGTCCGCGGGGCTCCTGATGCCGTGGACGGTTCCGGCCGATGAGGAGGCCGTCAGCCTGCTGGGCCGCAGTGTTGATCAGGGGCGTTTGGCCCATGCGTATCTGCTGAGCGGCCCCGCCGGCGTCGGCGGGATGGCGTTGGCCCGGGAGTTGGCGAAGGCCCTGCTCTGCGCGGCGGAAGAAGGCAAACCGTGCAGCGAGTGCAGGCATTGCCGGCGCATCGAAAACGGTCTCCACGCGGATGTTCTGGTGATCTCGCCGGCGGGCGCGGGCTCCATCGGGATCGAGGCGGCGCGAGACCTGCAATCCGCATCCAGCCTGCAGCCCTATGAGGCCGCCGGCCGCGTCATCATCATCAATGATGCCGATACCCTCACGCGGGAGGCGGCAAATGCGCTGCTCAAGCTCCTTGAGGAACCGCATCCGGGCGTGACCCTCATCCTTGTCACGGCCAATGAGGACGCCGTGCCGGATACTGTGCGGTCTCGCTGCCAGATTGTCCCGCTACGCCCCATCGCGTTTGCGCGTGTGGCGGAGGCGCTGCGGGAGAGCGGCGCGGACGGGGACGAGGCAAACCGCTACGCGCGCCTCTCCGGCGGGCGGCTGGAGTACGCGCTCAACCTGCTCACGGATTCGTCGCCGATTGACGCGCGCCGCGCGGCGCTTGATGACATCACAGCCGTGCTGTCAGAGCCTGTGACGGATCGACTGCGGCGGGCGGGGCGCATGGCGGATGATTTCTATGCGGACCGCCAGCGTCTCATCGGCCGGCTGGAGACGTGGGCGGCCGTCTGGCGCGATGTGGTTGTGTCCGTGGCAGGCGCGCCGACGGGCGTGAGTGATCTGGATGACACGGATCGGATAGGAAACATTGCGGTGTCCCTGCGCGATGCAGAGGCGGCGCTGAGGGAGACGTTGTTCACCGTTCAGGCCCTGCGGCAGAACGCCAATGCCCGCCTGGCGCTGGAGGCCTATCTGCTGGCGATTCCCTTTCTGCCCGTGCCGTGACCGGAGTGGGACATTTTTAACTTGGCGGCGCGGGGTCGACCTGTCTCCTTGACTGCCGCGATTCTGCAGCGGCCAACTGTTCTGAAAAGACATGCGGAGCAGCGGTTGATTCTGAGTCGACATGTGATAGACTAGTAGCGGTGTGTTCGTGCGGGGAGCAGTGGTAAAAGATATGTGAACTTACCTCACTGCTTTCCCCGCGCTGCGCTGCCCCCTCTCATTCGAGGCCGAGCGAATGTCAGGGGGTAGCGTCTTTTTGGGAGGGCCGCTGCAGCCCAATACCCAGAGCGTCCGTCACTGTTGCCAGGTCCTTGTCGCCCCGCCCGCTCAGGTTCACAAGGATGATGTCCTCCGCTGAAAGCGCGCCGGCCAGCCGCACGGCATGGATGACCGCGTGCGATGATTCCAGAGCGGGGATGATGCCCTCCATCCGCGTCAGCAGCCTGAATCCCTCCAGCGCCTCGCCGTCCGTGACGCTTGTGAACTGCGCGCGTCCGGTCTCCTGATAGTGCGCAAGCTCAGGGCCAACCCCGGGGTAATCCAGCCCGGCGGAGATGCTGTGCGTCTCCGTCACCTGTCCCCATTGATCCTGCAGCACCTGTGAGAATGAGCCGTGCAGCACGCCGGGGCTGCCCGCGTTAAGACTTGCGCTGTGTTTGCCGGTCTCCAGCCCGTGCCCGGCGGCCTCCACCCCAACCATCAGCACTTCCGGATCATCCTGAAAGGCGTGAAAGAGCCCCATTGCGTTGCTGCCGCCGCCGACGCACGCAACGAGATGTGTCGGCAGCCGCCCCTCCGCCTCCAGGATCTGCGCCCGCGCCTCCTGTCCGATGACCGCCTGAAAATCGCGGACGATGACGGGGTAGGGGTGCGGCCCAACGACGCTGCCGATGACGTAGTAGGTGGTGGCGACGTTCGTCACCCAATCGCGCATCGCCTCATTGACGGCGTCCTTGAGCGTGCGCGATCCGGTCGTGACGGGAACGACGTCAGCGCCGAGCAGGCGCATCCGAAAGACATTCGGGGCCTGGCGATGAATATCCTCCTCGCCCATGTAGACAACGCATTCAAGCCCCAGCAGAGCGCAGACCGTCGCGGTTGCGACGCCGTGCTGTCCCGCGCCCGTTTCCGCGATGATCCGCGTCTTGCCCATGCGCCGCGCCAGCAGAACCTGCCCGAGCGCATTGTTGATCTTGTGCGCGCCCGTATGCGCCAGGTCCTCCCGCTTGAGAAAGATGCGCGCCCCGCCGCCGCGCCCGGTCAGACGCTCCGCAAACATCAGCGGCGTGGGGCGGCCGGCGTACGTTCGGGAGAGGTGGTCGATCTGCCTGAGAAAGTCCGCGTCGGCCCGGGCGGCTGCGTACGCCTCCTCGAGTTCGGTGACGGCTGCCATCAGCGTCTCCGGCACATAGCGGCCGCCAAAGCGTCCAAAGCGGCCCGGCGCGGCGGAATCCACGCCTGTGGGGACGGTCATCACTGCGAGGCTCCCTTCAGTGACGCGGATGCGTGAGCGGTGGAGGCGCGCCGCGCCTGATAGACGAACTGTCCGACCTTGAATGGATCCTTGACGCGATTCGTCTCGACGCCGCTTGACACGTCCACCCCCCACGGGCGCACGGCTTGAATCGCGGGCGCGACGGTCTCGGGATTGAGACCTCCGGCGAGGATGAATGAGTATCGCCGCGCCAGCCTCTCCGCCAGGGAAAAGTCGATGGCGACTCCCGCGCCGCCCGGCTCGCCCTCCACGTGCGGCTCTATCAGGCTCAACGCGCCGGCGCGCTGCATGAACTCCGCCACGCGGGAGAGTTCCTCCTCCGCCTCGTCCGCCGTCATTCCCGCCGACATGCGGCGCGCAATGATCAGCGGCCGGTCGATGAGGCCCCAATACTCCGGCGGCTCCGTGCCGTGCAGCTGAACCATGTCGAGGCCAACCTCCGCCGCCGCGCGATTGACCTCCTCAGCGGGCTGATCCACAAAGACGCCGACGACGGGCGGCGCGTGGTCCGTCTCCCCGCGCAGGGCCGATACCATCTCCCGCGCGTGCTGCACGGAAACGCGGCGCCACGCGTCCGCGAAGATGACGCCGAGCAGGTCCGCGCCGGCGTTGGCGGCGTTGATCAAGTCCGTGGACGAGCGATTGCCGCAGAGCTTGATGACCAGCCCCATCAGGCCCCTCCGGGTCCGGTTCCGCCGGAGAAATCCGGGAAACGGGGCGGCCCAAAACCCCCGATGCCGGGAACGCCGCCGCCCGGCCCCGGCGGCGCGCCCAGCCCCGGAATGGTCTGACGGACCACTTCATCCGGGACTGACGCCTCCATCCCCGTGAGGCGCGGAATACGGACGGAGCTCAGTTCCTGAACCCTGGCGGAGGTGTCCTCAGCGGTGATGAGGGATTCTCCGACAAGGATGGCGTCCGCGCCTGCGGCGCGCATGCTCCGCGCATCGTCAACATTGTGAATGCCGCTCTCCGCCACAACCCGGCTGCTGCTGCCCACGCGGGGCGCGAGGCCGTGCGTCGTCGTTAAATCGGTAGTGAATGTGCGCAGATCACGGTTGTTGATGCCGATCAGGCGCGGTTTGATGTCCAGCGCGCGGTAGAGCTCCAGCTCATCGTGCGTCTCGATGAGCGCGGCCATGCCCAGATCGTTCGCCAGTCCCTGATAGTCCTGCAACTGTCCGTCAGACAGGCCGACGACCAGCAGCAGAACGGCGTCCGCGCCCCAGAGACGGGCCTCGTAGATCATGTATTCATCGATGACAAAGTCCTTGCGGAGAACCGGGGTTCGTGATTCCGCCGCGGCGTCACGAACCGCCCTGAGATCATCGAGCGAGCCTTTAAAGAAGGGCCGGTCGGTCAGCACGGACACGGCGGACGCGCCATTGTCCATATAGACATGCGCAAGCTCGGCGGCATCGAGGTCCGGCGCAAGGTCGCCCCTGGACGGAGACGCCCGTTTGACCTCTGCAATCAGGTGCAGGCGGTCCTCCACGAGTGCCTCGATAAAATCGCGCGTGTCCTCACAGTCGCGGACACGCGCCGTGATCTCCCGCAGGGGCTGCGCAGACATCCGCGCCTCCAGGTCCTCCCGGGTCTGCGGCAGGATTCGATCCAGATAGGTGCCGGTCGTCATGGTCTGCGTCCCTTGTCTACTGCGCGCGCATGATTATAATGCCACTGATATGCCGCGCTGACGGAATCGGAGGGTGTCCTGTGACCGGAGGATGGGACGATATCAGGCTGAACGTGCCTGACCCCTATGAGGCGGAGTTGATGCTCAAGGAGAGACGGAATCAACCGACTCATCAGGAGGACGGGCATCGCTCTTTCTCCCGTAGACAGACAGTCATAGCACTGCTGATTCTGGCGGCGGTCATCGCCGTGATCGCGATCACGGCGAGGTCTTTGAGCGGGTAGGCTTGCGCTGCTCGCCGGCAGCTTGCTTGATAACGGAGGCGGGGACGCGGAGAGGAGAGCCGGATCATGTTTGAAAACATGCCGGGGGAAGTGCCCCGGGAGGCAGTGCGCAAGAATCGATTACGGTTCACGATGCGCAGGCTGCTTGTCGCGCTGATCACACTCATCGGCGTTTCCCTGCTCGCGTTCGCCCTGTTTGCTCCACGCATGTAATCACTCACGCCCACGCCACAGTGGCTCTGTGATATGGGCGGGCTGATCATCCGGAACGGAAACGGCCGCCGTGCATGGCCCGGGCGAGAGTTTGTTTGCCCGCCTCTGGATAATGGACACGGAGACGCATAGGGGGTGACCAAACCGTGTTTGACGACATACCCAGAGATATGCCCCGGGACGCATGGGGCACCGGGCGCAGACAATTCATGAGGCGCCGTCTGTTTGTCGCTCTGACTAAACTCATCGCCGTCTCGCTCGTAGTATTTCTGGTGTATACGGCCGCCGCGCCTGTCTATGTGTCGATCACCGCGTACCCCGGCGCTATGCGTGATCCGAACGTGTTTACAACCCCGCCCTGGGCCGGCTATGTGGTGGATGACATGGCAACCTATAATATCTATGCCTGTTATAGCGAAACTTATGGTCAAGATATTCCCCATGTCCGCCTTCGAGGTTGGCGCTGGTACACAATGGATTGGACTCATCCATTCACGTACAGGCCTTTTGCGTATCCACCGGACTGCCCCGGCCGTTGATCAGGCGCGTTCTGGTTAAAAATTCTCCCTGCTGGCGGCGGCAAGGCTGTTGAGTCGGTCACGGGCGGCGCCGGAATCGATGGACTCGCGGGCCGTCTCCAGCCCCTCGGCCAGGTTCTCCGCCGCCTCACCCGCCATGAGCGCGGCGGCGGCGTTGATCAGCACAATATCCCGATACGGCCCCGGCTCACCGTTCAACACGTTGGACAGGATGCGGTGGCTGGTCTCGACGTCCGCGCTTCGAATCGTGTCCACGCCCGCGTGAGCCAGTCCGAACTGATCCGGCGTTATCTCGCTCAGCGTCACCTGACCGTCCCGGTACTCCGCGACGATTGACGGGCCGCTGAGGGCGATTTCATCCAGGCCGTCCGCGCCGTGCACGACGATGGCCCGCCTGGCCCCAAGCTCGCCGAGAACGCGAGCGATGGTCTCCACAAGCTCCGGCCTGGGCACGCCAACGAGTTGATGCCCGGCATGCGCGGGGTTTGTCAGCGGGCCGAGGATGTTGAAGACGGTGCGGACGCCGATTTCCCGCCGCGGCGCCGCGGCGTGGCGCATTGCGGGGTGATAGCGCGGCGCGAACATGAACCCGATGCCGGCGCTCTCTATACAGTGCGCCACGCGCTCCGGCTCAAGGTCGATGGTGATGCCCGCGGCCTCCAGCACATCGGCGGAGCCGCACGCGGATGACGCGGCGCGGTTTCCGTGCTTGGCGACGCGAAGCCCCGCGCCCGCCGCCACCAGCGCGGCGGCGGTGGAGATATTGAACGTGTGTGAGGAATCCCCCCCCGTTCCGCACGTATCGAGGAGGGAATCCGGATCGGGCACATCGACGCGGAGCGCCCGCGCGCGCATGACGCGGGCGAGACCGGCAATCTCATCCACGTCCTCGCCCTTGGTGCGCAGGGCCATGAGAAACGCCCCAAGCTGGGCGGGGGTCGCCTCCCCGTCCATGATTTCCGTCATGACCTGCTCAGCCTCTGTCTGAGAGATGCTGCGCCCCTCAATCAGGTGAGCGATTGCCTCCCGGATCATCGAATGCTCTCCAAATCGTTTCTACACATATCCGCCTGCTGCGTCCGCCCACATGATGATACCCGGCGCTTTGCTCGCGGTGGTTTCGCGCTAGATCGCCAGCGCGGGGTCTCGCGGGCGCTCCCAGCGTGTCACTATCGCGACGGCCACCGTGGCGAGCACCAACGCGGCGCAGAAGAAGAATGTCCACTGGAGGGAGTAGACGTCAGCAATCCGCCCCGCGGCAAACGGCGCGAGAGCGCCGACCAGCGTCGCCACGCCGAACACCAGTGAAACGGTGGTCGACTGCACGTCAGACGGAGCAAGGTCTGAGGCGGCCGCCAGGAACAGGGCCATCATCGGGTAGAAGAACAGGCCGGCGGCCAGAATGGTCGCGATGAGCGAGGCGCCCTCCGGCACAACGCCAAGCAGCAGGTAACAGATGCCAAGCGCGGCCATTGCGGGCGCGATCACGGCCTTGCGCCCCCAGCGGTCGGAGAGATAGCCCATCGCGGGTTGCGAGGCCAGCCCCGGGATGTTGAGCAGAAACAGGAACACCCCCACGGTTCCCGACTCAAGAGCCACGTCCTCCCGGAGATAGATGGGGAGGAATGTGTACATCGCGCTCTGCGCGCCCGCGAATCCGCCTGTGAAGAACAGCACCAGGAGCAGGCGCGGGTTGCTCAGCAACTCACGCACACCCAGCAGGTACTCGGCGAACGATGTCGCCTGGCTGATGTCCGCGGGCACCCGCCGCAGCACGATCCAGATGAAGAATCCCAGGATCAGGGCGGGGATAATCGCGCCCTGAAAGATGAACTGCCACGTGAAGATAGTCAACAGGCCGCCGGCCACCAGGGGTCCCACGGCCTCGCCGACGCTCCCGCCGGTGCCGTGCAGTGAAATGGCCAAACCGCGGTTGGATGTGAATTGCCGCGAGAGCGAGCCGATGGCGGCGGGATGCCACAGCGAAATGGACACGACCATCAACGATGTCCACAGGGTGACGATCCAGAATGCGGTTGTGATTCCGGCGAGGAAATACGTGACGCCAATTCCTGCGATCGACAGCCCAAGAACGATTGCCCGCAGGCTTGTGAATCTGTCGGCGATGTACCCCGCCGGGAAATTCGCCAGGCCGCCCGCGAAGAAGCGCGACGTCGAGAGCACGCCCACCTGCGTGTTCGTCAGTTCCAACCCCATCTTCAGCTCTGGCAGGAGCACGGAGAACGCGGCGTTCATCATGTGCTTGATGCCGTGACCGGCCACTGCCGTGATCAGCAGCGTCTGACGCTGCCCGCCGGTCAGTTCGCGCCTCTCAGCGACGGGCGGCGCCCAGTACGCGCCGCCCACGCCCCGTCCTTTGTCTTCTTGCCGCAATCTGTCCTCGCGCCTACATCTTCAGAAAGTTGCGGAGCAGATCCTTGCCCACCGTGGTGCGGATGCTCTCCGGATGAAACTGAATTCCGACGACGGGGTATTCCCGGTGCCGGACGCCCATCACCACTCCCCTGTCCGTCCTGGCTGTCACCTCCAGCTCGTCCGGCACACTGTCCGGCATGATGGCCAGTGAGTGATAGCGAATTGCCTCAAACGGATTGGGCAGCCCTGTGTAGACTCCCTTTCCGTCATGGTAAATCATGCTGGATTTCCCGTGCATGATCTCGCCTGCGCCGGAAACGGTTCCCCCGAACGCCTCTCCAATGCACTGATGGCCCAGGCAGACGCCGAGGACGGGAGTGCCGCGCTCGCCAAAGTAGCGCGCCGTGTCCCCGGAAATGCCGGCGTTTGCCGGGGTGGACGGGCCCGGCGAGATCACAACGCGCTCCGGCCGCAGCCCGGCGATGTCCTCAACGGTCGTCGTGTCGTTCCGATCCACCACGACCTCCTGCCCCAGCTCGGACAGGTACTGGTAGAGGTTGTAG
>JAAXGS010000070.1:11535-12255 GCA_012271225.1 Dehalococcoidia bacterium
AGGTGAAGCTGTCGTAGTTATCGAGCAGAAAGATCATCGGCTCTCTCCCACTGCGGTTGGGGCGGCCCGATGCACTCGAGCGTTTGTCAGGTCTTCGCCCGCGTCCAGCGCGGCGAGCATGCCGCGCGCCTTGGCCATCGATTCCTCGTATTCGGAGCGGGGAACGCTGTCATAGACCAGCCCGCCGCCGGCCTGCACGGTGGCGAGGCCGTCCTTCATCACGACAGTGCGGATGCAGATCGCCATGTCCATGTTGCCGGCGGTGGAGATATAGCCGACGGCGCCGCTGTACGGCCCGCGGGCGTGCGGCTCATTCTCCGCGATGATCTCCATTGCCCGGACCTTTGGCGCGCCGGACAGCGTCCCCGCCGGGAAGCAGGAGCGCAGGGTGTCATAGGCCGTCAGGCCGGGCCGCAGACGGCCGATGACATTCGAGACGATGTGCATGACGTGCGAGTACCGCTCAATGTCCATGAGTTTGGTCACCTCCACCGTGCCGGGCGCGCTGACGCGGCCAATATCGTTTCGGCCAAGGTCGACAAGCATGATGTGCTCCGCCCGCTCCTTCTCATCGGCGATGAGCTCTGCGGCGAGAGCGTCGTCCTCTTCCTGCGTCTCGCCCCGCCGCCGCGTGCCCGCGATGGGATGGGTGGTTGCCACGCCGTCCTCCACGCGGACGAGCATCTCCGGCGATGAGCCGATGATGTGAAAATCACCCAT
>JAAXGS010000071.1 GCA_012271225.1 Dehalococcoidia bacterium
TGGAGCCTGATGGCTTTCATCAGCTTTATGCCGCCCTTTGTTCGCCAATGGCGCGTTATCCTCGCGGCTCTGGGCGGTATGGCAGCGCTTGTCGCGCTTGCATTTGTCATCGGCGTTGCGCAGGGGTTCTATCTTGAGGCGGCCAAACTCTACACCGTCCTGTTGATCCTGCCCGCGGTGTGGGGTCTGCGCCGGTATCTCCTGAAAAGCCAGATTGCGTCCTGATCCAGCCCGCACGCGTGTGTTCTATCAATGGCCTCAGATCGCCAGTCCACGCCCACGGGCTACGCGGTGAGCGGGGGGCCACACACAGGACTTGCCAAAATCAGGAACCTGCATACGCTCGGATTCAGGCCGTTGATTGCTAAGGGGGAGGAGGAGTCCCGGATCCCGCCGGGATGGAGAATGAGCGTATGAGTCTCCCGTTCCGCGCGTTCTTCAGTTTGCGGAAGATGGTTCATCATGCCGCGCACATCGTGTTGCCGGCTGTGCTGGTCGCTGCGCTTCTCGCAGCATGTTCGGAAGGCTCTCAATCCGAAGACCCGTCGCCCACTATTCAAACGACCGCGCCAATTGCAACCCCCGTGCCAACGCTGGAACCAACAGCGACTCCCATGCCGACCCCGGAGCCAACAGTCATTCCTACTCCTACGCCGACGCCGGAACCCACAGCGACTCCTATGCCAACGCCTGATCCGGACGACTCGGATAGGCAAGTGCTAATCACGCTTTATAACGCAACAGGCGGTCCAGGCTGGACGTGCAACACGAACTGGCTGAGCAATGCTCCCCTCGATGAATGGTGTGGTGTGGAAACGGACGACAATGGACGTGTTATACGATTGGACCTTTCCTCAAACGTTTTCTTGGGCCAGTTAAACCAGTTGAGCGGGGGAATACCTTCAGAACTCGCTGGCCTTTCTAAACTAGAGTACCTGAACCTCAGCCATAACCGGTTAAGCGGTGCGATACCTCTAGAACTCGCTAACCTTTCTAAACTAGAGTACTTGAACCTCAGCGGCAATCAGTTGACCGGAGAGATACCACCGGAGCTGAGCAGCCTCTCCGATCTGAAAGACCTAAATCTCGGCATCAATCAGTTGACCGGAGAAATACCATCGGAATTGGGTAGCCTCTCCAGTCTGCAGGACCTGAACCTCAACTACAACCAGTTGACCGGGCAGATACCGCCGGAACTAGGAAACCTCTCCAATTTAGAGTACTTGAGCCTCAGTGAAAACAAATTGAATGGGAAAATACCTTCAACGCTAAGAAGACTTTCCCATCTGCGATTCCTATCCTTCAGCAACAATCAGTTGAGTGGAGAAATACCGCCGGAACTAAGCAGTCTTCTGCGTTTGTGGCGGTTGTTCCTTGAAAACAACCAGTTGAATGGGGAAATACCACCGGAACTGGGTAGCCTCGCCAATCTAGACCTCTTAGTCCTCCACAACAACCAATTGACTGGAGAGATACCGCCAGAACTGGGACGCCTCTCGCGCTTGCGGCAACTGTTCCTCTCCAACAACCGGTTGAGCGGGTGTATACCTGAGAGTCTGCGGCGCTTCACGGATGACGCCAACGGTGACCTCGCCGAGCTTGGGCTTCCGCTCTGTCAGACGACCGGATGACGCAACACGGCGATGTGACGGCAGAACGCTCCCGCCCCCAGCCATCACGTGATGAATGCGGCGGGGCGCCTGCCCGGGCAAGGGTCTCGCCACGCAAAGGGTGCGACAGGGTTGTACACTGACTGAGATCCACGGCAGGATGGGGCCACTGTGAATTTGGAGTGAGCGCATGACGACCGGCAGGACGTCCAGGCGATCGAGGAAGGCCACACAGGAGGAGAAGGGTGCCGCCAGGCCGGTGGTCCTCCTCTCCGGCGGGAACCCGCAGATCGCGAAGGCCGACGGTGACGCTCCCGTGCAGGCCTATATCGCGGCCATGCCGGAGTGGAAAAGCGACCTTGGCCGCCGCCTCGATGACCTCATCGTGCGCAACGTGCCGGGCGTGCGCAAGGCCGTCAGGTGGAATTCGCCCTTCTATGGCATCGAGGGCCAGGGATGGTTTGCGAGCTACCACGTCTTCGCCCGTTACGTTAAGGTGACGTTCCTCAACGGCGCGCTGCTCCGGCCCCTCCCGCCCGGCTCAGGCAAGGACAAGGACGCGCGCTGGATAGACATCTATGAGGGCGAACTCGATGAGGCGCAGATGGCGGAGTGGTTCCGCCAGTCAGCTGCGCTGCCGGGTTGGCCCGGGTTCTGACAAACGCGCTGCGACGTCACGCGGCTCATCACCCATGCGCGCGGCTGTGTAACAGAGGGATTCTTCCACCTCCTCATCAGCAATGACGTGTGGCGAGTTCGCGCTCGGGATACATGGCGGTCGGGCGCGTCCGGAGAAGGCGCAGAACGCGGGCAGGCGGCGGCCCGCCTGCCCGTCACTTTCTCCATACGCATACCCTTGTTCAGACTTGTGGGCTACAATGACCACAGACTGAGCGAGCCGGCTACACAGCGGGCAGCGGAGACAGGGCACGCCCCGGCGCGGGCTGCCATCTGAGAGTGAGGCGAACAACGATGCTGAGATTCGCGGAAGAGATCATCCTGCTCCTCCTGAACGATGACGATGGCCGCTTTGCGCGTGTGCCCAGTTGGTCCATGGACTACGCGCTGTCCGGCGCCGTTCTGATGGACCTGGCGCTGGAAAACCGCATCGACACCGATCTTGAAAAGCTGGTCCTCGTTGATTCCGCGCCACTCGATGATTCACTCCTTGATCCGACGTTGGCGGACATCTCCGCAGGTGAGGAGCGCAACGCCCGGTACTGGGTCGAGCACACGGCCAACCGCGCCGCGGAGATCCGGGAGGAGGCCCTGCGCCGGCTGGTCGACACGGGAATCCTGGAGCGCAGGGACGATCGCTTCCTCTGGGTGTTCCAGTCCCGCCGCTACCCTACGGTCGATGGCAAGGCGGAGCGTGAGGTTCGCCTGCGTCTGATGGGCGTGTTGTTCAGCGATGAGATCCCTGACCCGCGGGACATCGTCCTGCTGTGCCTCACGGACGCATGCGGCATCCTGCGCGGCATCCTGTCCCGACGGGAGTTGAGCAACGCCGCGGAGCGCATTGAGCAGGTGCGCAAGATGGACCTCGTTGGACAGGCGACGGTGCAGGCCATACAGGACATTGAGCAGTTCGTCGCCACGTCCGTCCAGCGCCACATCTACTAACAGCACAACGCTATTCGGCCCGTCCGCTCCGGCGAATACGCCCGGACGGCGCGGCCACGAGAACCGGCCGACTCGTCACGGGAACGCCCGCGCGGCTCCCTACCCCCCGCCCGCGCCGGAGCCGCTGAACTGGAGGTTCGGGTCAACCCCCGCAGGCGCGCCGCCGTCCGCCGGGCCGATCAGGCTCAGCGCGAGGGCGCCGGTGTTCGGATCGCGGTACACGGCGGCCTGAACTCCATAGGCCAGCCTGACGTTCTCAGCCGTCAAAACCTCTTCCGGCGCCCCTTCCGCAATCACCCGGCCCTCGCTGAGCAGCACGAGGAAATCACAGTGGCGCGCCGCCATATTCAGGTCATGCACGGCAGCAATGGCCGTGTTGCCCCTGGCGCTCCAGTCACGAATGAGCCGGAGAACCTGCAGTTGGTGGAGAATGTCCAGGTTTGACGTTGGCTCATCGAGCAGGAGGACGGTGGGTTGCTGAGCGAGAGCGCGCGCGATAAAGACACGCTGCCGCTCACCGCCGGAAAGGGTGTCAAGCGTTCGGTCGGCGAACTCCTCTATCCCGGTCAGCCGCATCGCCTCCCGCGCGATGCGCGTGTCTGACGCGCCCTCAATCTGAAAGCGCCCCAGACGCGGATACCGCCCCATCAGAACGATCTCCAGGCACGTGAACCCCGGCGTGAACGGTGCGATCTGCGGAACAAGCGCGATGGATCGCGCCCGCTCCCTCGACTGTACACCGCCCAGGCTGGCGCCGTTCAGGCGGACATCTCCCGCAGTGGGCTGAATGACCCCCGCCAACGCGCGAAGAAGCGTTGATTTCCCCGCCCCGTTCGGCCCAATGACGCCGACAAGTTCGGCCGGCCGCGCGCTGACGTTCACCCCGCGCAGCAGGCGCTTGCCCCGGATGCCGTAGGTCAGATTCTCTGTGGAGAGCAGAGGCGCGTCCCCGCCGGACAGTGTCATGGATTACTCCGTCAGACTGAATGAGTCGGCGGGCGGATCGGGAAAGTCATTCGGCCAGAGAATGCGCGCCAGGTCCTCCGCCCCCCGGATATTCCAATGGGACAGCGTTGTGAAGTGTTTGCCGTCGACGATGTACACCCGGTTCTGCGTGATTGCCGGCGTCTCGGTGAGCGCCTCCTCCGTAAGCAGGCGCTGCCGGAACTCCTCCGCGCCGAACTCAATCGGCTGCGGGATGATGATGATCTCCGGATTCATGGCAATCAGGCCCTCAAGGCCGGTGGTCTGGTTGCCCTGCACCCCCGCGTCCGCGGCGGCGTTCAGCCCGCCGGCCGCCTCGATCACTCCCCCCTCGGTGGAGCCATCGCCGGCGACCCACAGATCATCCCCGTAGCTTGTCACGGCAAGCACGCGCGGTCGCTGCTCCTTCTGCACGGTCACGCGGACAACGGCTTCATACCGCTCCCGCACCTCCTCCCTGAACGCCAGCGCGCGCTCCTCCTCGCCAAGGATGTAGCCGATGAGAAGGATATTGTTCAGACGCGCCTCCGGATCCTGCTCCAACTGCGTCTGAATTGTCGGTATGCCGACGCCGTCCAGCGCCTCAACAAGATCCGCTGTGAAGAACGGACTCGTCACCACAACGTCCGGCTCATGGGCGATGATCGTCTCCGGATCGCGCGTGATCTCCGGTTTGTCCTGCGTGTGAGCCGCCACGTTTGAGAACGTCTCGCTCTTTGTCGCGTTGCCCACCGCGACAAGCCGCTCATCGGGCACAAGCGCAAGAACCACCTCGTCATGTCCAACGGACGCGGTGATGATCCGCAGGGGCTTGGCGGGAATTTCAATCACGCCGTTCAGTCCCCGCGCCTGTCGCGGCCATCCAAGGTTCGTGGCATCAACAATGCCCGGCACGCCCTGCAGTTGCGCGGTGATCCGCGCCGCGGGATCCGGCGTCGCTGTGGGCGCAGGCCGCGGAGTGGCCGTGGAGGACGCCGCCTGCGCCACCGCAGTGGCGGTCGGCTCGATCAGGTCAACCATCGGCGTTGGGACGGGCGTTGCCACCGGGCCCTGTGTTGCCGGGATGTCATCGGTTCCGCAAGCCGCCAGCATCGCGGCCAACAGGGCGATTGC
>JAAXGS010000072.1 GCA_012271225.1 Dehalococcoidia bacterium
ATGGCCCTGTTCAGTATGTCCACGTCAGTATCGTACGTCATCCTGCCAAGCGTGGCGGAGTTCAGCGGCTGCCACTGCACGCTGTCGTATTCCGTGTCGTGGTCATCGATGCTGCCCCCCACGGCCTCCATCAGGTAGTGATAGACCTGCTTATCGTGGAGAACGCCGTCCCGCGTGAACGTATAGCGCACGCTGCCCAACGGCGCAAGGATCGTCACGCGGAGCCCGGTCTCCTCTTGGACCTCACGAAGAGCCGTTTCCTTCCGCGTTTCATTTGGCAGCGGCGTGCCCTTGGGCAGGGCCCGCAGCCCGGTGGCGCTCCGCCCGCACACGATGATCTCTACGTGGGCGTCCGGCGTGCATCGGACGACGACGCCTCCGGCGGACACATCGTGCCGCACGGTCTGTGTTTCGCGCGCCGGTGACGTCATGCCTCTAAAGCCGGTCGGCGCGCGCGCCGCTTTCTAGAGTTCGTCATCGTACGGATCGTCATCGAGTTCCTCATCGATGCCGAGATCATCGTCATACCTCTCGAAGACGTCATCATCCGGCGAGAGCGCATCGCCGTCCGCGTCCGCGCCGTCCCGGGACGCGCGGCGGAGGAGATCGGCGTTCTCCGCAAAGCTCTGCATGCTCTCAAGGGCGTCGAGGGCCAGTTCCCGGTAATGCTCATCGGAATGCTGCAGGAATCGGCGCAGGACGCGCTGCGCCACCGGGCCGCCAATGGCGCTGAGGGCGGTGACGACGGCGTCCTGAACCTCGGAGTTTTCCTCGTCCGCCATCCGCGCCAGGGCCGGGATTAGGCGTTCATCGCTCATGCGCCCGGCGGCGCCGGCGGCCTCAAAGCGCACCTCCGGTGATTCACTCTCCAACTCCTCGCGAATATACGGAAGCCAGGTGGCATCGGCGTTCTGGCCCATGGCGAAGAGGGCGGACGCGCGCAGAACGTCATTGGCGCTATCGTACGTCTCCAGAATGAGTTCCCGCACTTCCTCGGATGTGAAGGCGGAAACGGCCTCGATCACGCGGCGGCGAACCTCAAATGACGGCTCCTGTTCGTTGCGGATGACGTCCAGCAGACCCTCTCGAACGCGGGCGGAATCTCTCTCAAGGAGCTCTCCCAACTCCGCTCTCATGGCGAACCGGCCAAGGGCCTGCGCCGCCGCGGCGCGCACACGATCATCGGAGTCTGTTTGCAGCCTCCCGAGGAGCGGCTCAATGATGCCGCGCTCCTCACATTCCCACAGCCCTGTAATCGCGGCCTCTCTCACCTCTTCGTCCTCATCATCTATGAGAGCGCCGAATATCCGGTCAAAGCTGTAGTCGAGATTCTCCTCGGCAAGCTCGACCAGCTGCTGGGTTATCGACCGCCGGTATTCGAAGTCGACGGCGCGGAGAGCGCTGATAAGCCGCTCAGTGGCCTGGCGGTCCGGGTCTGAAAGGGCAATGAGGCTCTTTGCGGCAATGGAGGAGGGGTCATCCCGCAGGATCTCGATGATCTGGTCGACGCCGTCCGACTGCATGGAATCGGCTCCCGCGCTCAGTCAGAGGTGGTTTTGGGGGCAATCGACACGCCATCACACAGGATGGGCGGCGCCAGAAGCGAGCCCCCGATCTCCGTCGGCTCAGCGCCAATGGCCATGACATTATGCAGAATATCGTAGATGTTGCAGTGGAGCATGGTGTCCTTGACGCGGCCGGTGATCTCCCCGCCCTGCACGCGATAGCCCAACAGGATGTTCCCGCCCGCGTCGCCGCCAAGCACATTGCCCTGTCCCATGCCGATGAGCCGTTCAACAATGATTCCGTCATTCATCGTGCGGAGCATATCGTCAAAGGACGCCTGTCCGGGCGCAATGGTCAGGTGGGTTGTTGCCGCGCCCGGCATCGCGCCAAGCATGCGGGACGCGCTGCCGGTTGGCTGCGTTCCCGCCTTGGCCGCCGTCTGCAGGTCATAGAGGATGGCGCGCAGAACCCCGTTCTCGACAAGATATTGGCGGCGGCTTGGCACTCCCTCGTCGTCACGGGAGCGTGACGACGGCTTGAGCGGCAGGGTGGGGTCATCGATGATGGAAAGCCGCCGGTCAAAGACCTGATCGCCGATGCGCCCCCCAAGCGGCGATGAGCCCTGCAGCACGGTCTTGCCGTTGATGCCCGCGAGGAACGGTGAGAGCAGAACGGCGGCGACGGCGCGCGGCATGAACAGGACCGGCATCCGGCCAAACGGCGCAGGCGCAATCTCCTGCCCCCACTCAAGCTGGCGGCTGAGGCCGTCGATATGCCGCTCCACATCCCAGTCCGGACTGCAGCCGCGATCCCCCTCACCGACAAAGAGCATATCCGTGCCGCGGATCAGGGTTCCGGAAACGGACATGCCGAACCCGCTCCGGGTGTGGCCGAAACTGACGCCGGAGGAGTTGAGAAACGCGAAACGGCTGACGCTGCGGGAAAGGTTCGCGCCGTAGAGCGCCTCCGGCTCCAGAGGCTTTGCGCCGTCGATCAACCTGTGGCCCGCGTCGATCATCTCCTCCGTGGCGACCTGCTCAATGGCGGGGTCGTAGGTCTCGACGGCGGGCGCGGACGCGGAGGCTTCGGGCAGCGTGAGCGCGGACTCCGGGCCGTACAGCGCAAGCTCGATGGCGCGCTCCACAAGCCGCTCGGCCCCGGCGGGATCGTTTGTTGAGGAGACGCCCATGCGGCCATCGACAATGACCCGGATGCCAAGCCCCCAGCTCTGGCGCGTCTGAATCTCCTTGAGTTTCTCCGCCTCGAATGAGACCGGCGTTGACTCCGCCTGGCTGATCATGACCTCCGTGGCAGAGGTCCTGCTCCGCGCGTAGGCAAGCGTCCGCTCCAGGACCGCGAGATCAGCGGCGCCCGGATCGCTCGCGTCGCCGTTCATTCCCTATGCGCCCCCCACAAGGCAGTTGCGAATGCGAATGTGCGGGCTGCCGTTTGAGACGGGCAGGGGGGACTGGCCGGCCTTGCCGCAGCCCCCTCCCTGATTCATATCGAGGTCATTGGCGACGGCGTCCAGGTTCTCAAGGGTGGTGAAGACGTTGCCGGAGAGCACAACAGGGCGGAGCAGCTCCTCAATGTGGCCGTTCCGAATTCGGTACGCCTCTCCGGCGGAGAACGTGAACATCTCCATGGAGGTCATGCCGCCGTACCAATTTTTGGCGTAGACGCCGTCCTTCACCTCCGCGATCAGCTCCTCCGGCGTGGCCTCTCCCGGCTCAATGAAGGTGTTGGTCATGCGGACGATGGGCGCGAACCGGTAGTCGAGAGCGCGGGCGTTGCCCGTCACGTCCTCCCCCATCTTGCCGGCCGTCTCACGCGAATGCAGGCGGCCAACGAGGACTCCCTCCCGGATGAGATCGGAACGGCGCGACGGGATGCCCTCATCATCGTAGGCGTAGGAGCCGCGCAGGCCGGGAACCGATCCGCCGTCCACAATATTAAGGTGCGCGCCGCCGAATCTCCGCCCCAGAACCATGATGTCCTTCATGCGATCGTTCTCATAAACGAAATCCGATTCGGACAGGTGCCCGAACGCCTCATGCGCGAAGACCCCCGCCAGGATCGGGTCGCAGATGACGGTATACTCGCGTCCGTCGCACTGCGGCGCGTCAAGCAGGGCGACGGCCCTGTCCGCAATGTCCCGCATCTCCGCGTGGCGCCCCTCAAGAACCGAGTAGTCGCCCAGACTGCCAACGCTGATGCCGTACTGCTGCACATCGTTGTCCTTGCGGGCGATGGCGCGGGCGCGGAATGTGACGTCAACACGCTCCTGACGGATGTATGAGCCTTCTGAATTGGCGAAGTGCGTCACACGGCGGCGCTCACCGGAGCCGATGGACGTGCTCTGAATCCCCGGCGCGGCCCACATGGCCTCCACGTACTCCTGGAGCAGCGCCACCTTGCGGTCAAGCGGGACCAGGAACGGGTCGTTGTCCAGAACGGGCGGCGGCTCCGCTACAACAGGCTCTCCGGCGGCTAGCGTGGACCCCTCTCCCGCCGCCAGCCGCGCCTGCCGAACAGCCGCGTCGACGCGGCTGTGGAGGTCATCCGTCCGGGTGAACGTCACAAATCCCCACGCGCCGTTGACGTAGGCGCGGGCCGCGCCGCCCCCGCCGGATGATCCGCCAATGTCATCGATTTCACGGCCCCGCAGCGAGATGTGATTGGAATCAAGATCCTCAAGCCGCAGTTCCACATAATCCGCGCGGTGGCCCCTGAGAGCCTGTGTCATTTCATCGCGCATGCAGGAAATCCGTTCTCCCCGTGAGAGTCACTGCCGCAGGAGGCGCAAACGGATGGATCGCGCGCCTAGAATAA
>JAAXGS010000073.1 GCA_012271225.1 Dehalococcoidia bacterium
GGAGATTCGTATGATGGATGAATGCTGGCGGAGAGGGGAGTTGACCTGAAGGCGCTGCCGGAGCAGCAGAGGCGGCAAAGACGGGAGTAATGCTGGTCAGCGCGGAATATGTAATCGTGGCGTTCCCCGTGGGCGTTGTGCTTGGCGCGATGTGGGCAGCAGGCGTCGGATTCGGAGGGGGGAGTGAGAGAGACACATAGAGACAGGCCGGCGCGCGGGAAGACACTACTCTTTGGCGCTATCGCCGTAGCAGTTCTCATTGGCGCATTCATCTTCGCGCCGACCCCGACGATTGTCGCTGCCCTTGTCGCCATCGGCATCGCTTTCGCCGCTGTTAGTGGAGGAGTTGATCCTGAAATCGCCGCTGTCATTGCGGCTGTTGGGGCCATCGGGGCCTTCGCCGGCGTCCTCTTCGTCGGCGTGGAACCCCTCTTCGCGATCGTGGCCGAGTTCATCACGGCCCTCGAAAGGGCATCGTACTGATGGTGCACAGCATGATGGGTGGAGGAGAGTCCGTAAGATACAGTTCATTGCCCCGATAGTGAAAGGACGACGATATGACGAGCAGCCACGGAGACGGCGAGCAGCGTGCGCAGATGGCGACACTGGGCGGCGGGTGCTTCTGGTGCCTTGAGGCCGTCTATGAGCTGGTGGACGGCGTCACAGGCGTCGTTTCTGGCTACGCGGGCGGGCACGTTGCCAATCCGACGTATGAGCAGGTCTGCGCGGGAACAACCGGCCATGCGGAGGTCACACAGGTCAGCTTCGACCCGGAGATTGTCTCCTACCGCCATCTGCTGGACATCTTCTTCACCATCCATGACCCCACCACGCTGAACAGGCAGGGGTATGACGTGGGCACGCAGTACCGCTCCGTCATCTTCTGCCACGATGACACGCAAAGGGCGCAGGCGGAGGAGACGATCAGGAGCCTGACGGACCAGAAACTGTATCAGTCCCCTATCGTCACGCAGGTGGAGACACTGCCGGCCTTCTATCCGGCGGAGAACTATCACCAGCAGTACTTCCGCAACAACCCCGGCATGTCCTACTGCCAGGTTGTCATCGAGCCGAAGGTGGCGAAGTACCGTGAGAAGTACCTCACGAACCTGAAGGCCTGACGATGCCGGGAGACGGACAAGAACTCACAGGCCGGAGAACGTACAGGGGGACACGATGAACAGCGGGGATGACGTGGGCTATCGCGCACAGCTGACGGATATGCAGTACCACGTGACACGGGAGAAGGGCACGGAGCCCCCGTTCACCGGCATCTATTGGAATGAGCATGAGCCGGGCGTCTATCGGTGCGTCTGCTGCGACTCTCCACTGTTCCGATCAGAGGACAAGTACGATTCCGGCACCGGTTGGCCCAGTTTCTTCACGCCGATGGAGAGCGCGGTCATCAAAGAGGAGGAGGACCGCTCATTCGGAATGGTGCGCACGGAGGTGATGTGCGGCACGTGTGACGCTCACCTGGGGCACCTGTTCCCGGACGGGCCCGCGCCGACCGGTCTCCGCTACTGCCTGAACTCCGCGTCTCTCCGGCTGGATACGGCAACTGAGTAACGCGGCGACAGGGCGCTATACTGAACGCGATTCCCAGCCCGAAAGGCGGTTTCCGGCATCATGGTGGCAAGTCTAAAGGTTCCAACGGCGATGCGGCGTATCACGGACGGCGTCGACCGCATTGATGTTCCGTCCGGCCCCCTTGCCGACGCGCTCGAGGAACTGGAGGCGCGTTTCCCGGGCATCAAGGCGCGCGTGCTGGATGACGTGACGGGAGACATTCATCCGTTCATCTCCATCTTTCTGAACGACAACGACATTCACTATCTGCGCGGACTTGAAACGCAGGTGAATGACGGCGACGAGATCGTCATCGTGCCGGCGATTGCGGGCGGCGCGGCATGATCTACCGCGGACGGACGGACATGACCCAGGCCCTCGTCTGGGTGGGAGTCGTGCTGCTCGTCGTCGTGCTGCTCATCGCGGCGGCCGGCGAGGGCGGCGGGTCTCGCCGCCGCGTCTGATTGATCACCTGCTCTCTCTCGCTCCGTCGATAAGACCGTTGCGGCTGCGGCGCGTGGCAGGCGTCTGCCCGGACATTTGAGAGAACAGTAGAACAGGCCCGGACTCTTCAGGAATCCGGGCCTGTTGCGCGATCGCACTTTGTGCGGGCGGCGTTTCCGAGCGCCTCTGGGATCACCCTCACACCACGCGGCTCATGATCCGCCTGGCGCGTGGGCATCAAACGGCAACACGCGCCGCCCTGTGCGCCTCGCCGTTGGGGTGGCCTGCTTCTCGCCTCTCGGCGCTCAGCCCGCCCTCCGCACAGCGAGGCGCACGTAAGGGAACTTCCGTGTGACGTATTCAGCGTAGATACGCATCAGATCGTCGTCCCTCCTTCGTGTCGACATCCCGGGTGTGCCGGCTTTCCGGGGCGCCGTTTCCGGAGCCGTGGCCCCGATAAACGGCACTGTACGGGCCTCGGCAGACCGTGTCAACATTGTGCCCGAATTCACGAGCGGCCTCTCTGCCCGCCGCCGTTGACGCGCGCTGGCGTATGCTGAATGAACCACCCGATTCAACCCTGTCATGGCCCTTGCGTACACACTCGGACTTCGCGCCCTCAGCCTTGTGGGCGTGCTCTTTGTCGTCCTGCTGCTGGTCGTCGTCACGCTTGGAGCGACGGGCTTCTCCGATCGAATGCTCACGGCCATCGTATCGGAGGAGATGCGCGGCACGCGGCAGGCGCTGGCGGAGACCATTAAGGACCCGGAACGGCTGGAGGAGACACTGCGGGAGAGACGGGCGGAACTGGAGGAGTTCTACGGGCTCGACCGCCCCTGGTACACGCGCCTCCCCGCGATGGTGGGGCGCGTCCTCACCCTTGATCTCGGCGCCGCGCGGAACCTGCGCAGCTTTGACGGATCATCCCGCGTGACGGACATCGTCCTGGAGCGCGTGCCCTACTCAATCATGCTGGTGACAACGTCACTGGTGATCACGGCCGTCATTGGCCTGTGGCTTGGCGCAAAGCTCGCCACGCGCGTCGGCACGCGCAGCGATCGGCTGACGTCCTACCTTGCCGCCGCGTCCAACGCGCTGCCGGCCTGGTGGGCCGGCATTCTGCTCATTCTTGTCCTCTCGTTTCAGCTGCGCATCTTCCCCTCCGGGGGGCTGTACAGCTCCCCGCCTCCGGAGGGCGGCCTTCTGCGATTCATGGATCTGATGTGGCACGCCGCCCTGCCGATTCTGACGCTTGTGCTGGTTTCCGTGGGCGCGTGGACGTATGTGGTGCGCACAATGCTGCTGAACACGGCGCAGGAGTTCCATGTGACCGCGGCGCGGGCGCGTGGGCTGCCGGAGGGGCAGGTGATGCGCCGCCACATCCTGCGCGTCGCCGCGCCGCCCATCGCCACAAACATCATCCTGGCCCTCACGGGCTCCATTGGCGGGGCGATTCTGACGGAGACCGTCTTCAACTGGCCGGGGATGGGCCGGCTGTACTTTGACGCGATTACAACGGCGGATGAGGCCGTCATCGTCGCTCTCACGTTCCTGTTCACGCTGATGTACATCACCGCGCGCTTTGTCCTGGAGGTGCTCTACGTTGTGCTTGATCCCCGCGTGAGGTACACGGCGCAATGAGACCCGGAGAGGCGCTGCGGGTGGTACTGAGGTCAGGCTCCGGCCGCCTTGGGATGGGTCTGCTGGCCGTCCTTGTCCTGGTCTCCGTTCTTGTTCCGTTCTTCTATCCGCTGGACTTTGGCCTGCGCTTTTGGAACAACCCCATCGCGTGGGCGGACAATCCGAAGGCCGCCCCGCCGGCCTGGACAAATCTGCTGGGCGACACGGCTCCCCGCCATCGCGTCTTTGACGCGGAGCAGCCCACCGGAACAATCGATGCCGGCTCCGCCCGCATACGACAGTTCGCGTTCACATTCAGCCATCAGACCGTGGAGCCTCCAACCTTCCTCTCCGTGTCCATCGGCGCGGTCACGTTCCATGAGCGCCCGCCCATCCTCTCCATGACGTTGACGAGGCCGGACGGACGCTCCGCCACGCTCCTGCAGGAGGCGGTGCGTGGACTCCGGCCGGATGAGACGTCGCCGGTGACGCGCTTTGCGGATGAGCCGCGGCGCGTCTATCTGACGGGCGACGCGGCCGCGCTTGGCGCAGCGGCGGACTTTCTGCTCCGCGAGTTTGACCTGCGGACGTCCGGGACAGAACTGCAGGGCCGCCTGGAGGAGGTCCTGTTCAGCATGCCAACCGGGGAAGGCGTGGACTCCCTTGCGCCGCTGAACGGAGAGTATACGGCGACGATCCGCGTCATCACCTATGACCCGCGGGACTCCGTGCAGAGCGTGCGATTTGTGGCGGCGGGCGGCGTCTACGGCCTGATGGGGACGGACACGCAGGGGCGCGACCTTGCCACCGGGCTTCTCTTCGGCTTTCCCGTCGCGCTGCTCATCGGCGTTCTCACCAGCGTGGCCGCGACGATTCTCGGCACCTTCTTCGGCATCCTCAGCGGTTTCTCCGGCGGCCGGACGGATACAATCATCCAGCGGGTGTCGGACGTGATGACCAATATCCCGCTGCTGCCCATCCTCATCTTTCTGATATTCGTGCTTGGACAGAAGCTCTGGCTGGTGATGACCATCCTTGTGATCTTTGGATGGCCCGGCCTGACGATCATCCTCCGCTCAATGGTTCTTCAGGTGCGGTCCGGCCAGTTGGTGGAGGCGACGCAGGCCCTGGGGGCGTCGCGGTGGCGAATCATGTTCCGTCACGTCTTCTTTCAGATGGCGCCGTTCATTGTTGCGCAGATGATTTTCTTCACGCCCGCCGCCATCCTTGCGGAGGCCGGACTCAGTTTTCTGGGGCTCGGCGATCCGTCCCTGCCGACGTGGGGGCAGATTCTGGAGCAGGGATTCCGCACCGGCGCGATCTTCATCGGCTACTGGTGGTGGATACTCCCGCCCGGTATCCTCATTGTCATCACGGCCATGACCTTTGTTCTTCTCGCTCTCGCAATGGAGCCGGTGTTGAATCCACGCCTTCGGGAGCGCGCGGCGTGAACGGGCGGGCCACCTCCGGCGAGCCGCTCCTCTCCGTCCGCGGCCTGCGCCTGTCCTATGCAGCGGAGCGCGGCGATGTCCGCGCGGTGGACGGCGTCTCGTTTGATCTGCAGGCCGGACAGACACTCGCCATCGTCGGCGAGTCCGGCTCCGGCAAGACGAGCCTCGCGCTCGCCCTGCTGCGTCTGCTGCCGCGCAACGTCGCGCTCCTTCAGGGACAGGCCATTCTGAACGGCGTCGATTGCCTGACTCTTTCAGACGGCGATTTTCGGGACAGGATTCGGTGGCGGCAGATTTCCATGGTGTTTCAAGGCGCGGCGGAGTCGCTGAACCCGATCTACAAGGTCGGGCATCAGGTGCGGGAGGTGCTCACCGCGCGGGGCGGCCATTCCCGCGCCGCGGCGGACGGGCGAGCGAAAGAACTGTTGGACATGGTTCGCCTGCCGCCGGAGACGTTCAATCGGTACCCGCATGAGTTGAGCGGCGGCATGAAACAGCGCGTCGCGGTCGCCTCGGCGCTCGCCCTCAACCCGCCGCTGATCCTTCTCGATGAGCCAACCTCCGCCCTGGACGTTGGCGTTCAGGCGCAGATCATGAACCTGTTCAAGCGCTTCAAGGCGAATCTGGGCGTCGCGTCCATCTTTATCAGCCATGACATCGCGCTGGCCAGCGATCTGGCAGACACCATCGGGGTCATGTATGCGGGGCGCATTGTGGAGATCGGATCGACTGAGGATGTGCTGCGCGCGCCGTCACATCCCTATACGCAGAAACTCCTCGCCGCCATCCCGCGACTGCGCTCTGACGCGCCGCTGGAGTTCATCCCCGGCGCGCCGCCTGACCTGTCTGATCCGCCCTCCGGCTGCCGGTTCCATCCCCGCTGCGCGTTTGTTATGGAACGATGCAGGAGTGAATCGCCGCCGGATCTTCCCTCACAGAGCGGCTCTGCGGTCGCGGCGTGCTGGCTGCTTGACGAGGGGGCGTCCTGATGACGGAATTGCAGGCGGCGCGCGCCGCGACCGCGCAGGAGCGCGGCGTCCCCATGCTGGAGCTGCGGGACGTGGCCATGCATTTCCGCGCGCGCGGACGGGGGTTCCGCTCCACCACGGTCCGGGCGCTTGACGGCGTGACCCTGACGCTGGATCGCGGTGAGACCGTCGCCATCGTTGGCGAATCGGGCTGCGGCAAGACCACGCTGGGGCGCGTTTCACTGCGCCTGCTGCGTCCAACGGCGGGCCAGGTGGTCTTCGATGGCGAAGACGTGACCCGCACGCCGGAGCGCCGCCTCAAGCCCTTTCGCCGCCGCGCGCAGGGCATCTTTCAGGACCCGTTCACCAGCCTTGATCCGTACATGACGATTGGGCAGATCGTCGAGGAGCCGCTGGTGATTCACGGGGCCGGCGCGGCCGCCGCGCGGCGTGAGCGGGTGCGGTGGGCGCTGGATGAGGTGCGTCTGCGCCCCGCGGAGGACTTTGTCGACCGCTTCCCGCATCTGCTGTCCGGAGGGCAGAGGCAGCGCGTGGGCATTGCGCGGGCGCTGACGCTCACGCCGGACTACATGCTGGCGGATGAGCCGGTGTCCATGATCGATGCCTCAAGCCGCGCGGAGATCCTGGCGCTGCTGGGGGAACTGCAGGAGCGGCACCGAATCGGGTATCTCTACATCACCCATGACATTGCGACGGCCCGTCACTTCGCGCCGACGGCTGCCGTCATGTATCTGGGGCGCATTGTCGAGCAGGGGCCGACGAGGCAGTTGATCAGCGATCCGCTGCATCCCTACACCAAAGGTCTTCTGAACGCCGTGCCGGAGCCTGATCCCGCCAACCGGCTTGCGGAGCGGATCGTCCTGCCGGGTGAGGCGCCAAGTCCGGCCAACGTGCCGGGCGGCTGCCGGTTCCATCCGCGCTGCCCGGCGTTCATGGCGGGCCTGTGTGACGTTGTTCCTCCCCCGATTGTCCGGATTGATCCGCTCCGCAGCGTGGAGTGTCACCTGTACGGAGACGATGACCACCAACGGGTGCGGGAGGCTGAGCCGCCGCCGGATGACACGGAGAACACGGCGCAGGACGGTGAGACTGTTTGACGCGGCAGGGCGTCATCGGCATAATTGCGTGGCGAACGTGGTAGGAGCGTAGCTCAGCCCGGAAGAGCGGCGGTCTCCAAAACCGTTGGTCGGGGGTTCGAATCCCTCCGCTCCTGCCAACGCCTGTGTGACAGTGGTGGGCGCGTTCCGCAGCGCGGGGCGCGGGTCCAACGGGATGGGCAGGACACGCCGAGGTGGTGGAATTGGTAGACACGCTGTCTTGAGGGGGCAGTGGGCGCAAGCTCGTAGGAGTTCAAATCTCCTCCTCGGCACCATCCCCGGACAACGTGGCTGACGGCATACTGCATACTGTGTTCAGAACGATGGCAAGACAGCAGGAACCGGGGCGACGTAGCCAAGTGGTTTAAGGCGGGGGACTGCAAATCCCCTATTCGTGGGTTCGAATCCCGCCGTCGCCTCCAAACCCCCGCATCCCTGTACGGCAGGAAGGTCGACTGAGTTCGGGCAGCGCCCGGATATGCCGGCGCTGTTGGAGAATGCGCCGCTGCCCCGCGCGGGGCGCGTCTCTCAGGAATCCAGCGACTGTATGACGCCGATGATGTTTCCCTCAGGGTCGATCAGTCCGCCGACCTTGATGCCGAATCCGGGCACCTCCTGCGCGGGCCCCATGGATTTGCCGCCGAGTTCCTCCGCCCGGGCCGCGTAGGCGTCCGCGTCATCAACCTGCATGTAGATGCGAATGCCGGGGTGGTCGTTCTCATCGTCACTGTTGTGGTTGTAGATTGCGCCATCGATTCCGGTCTCGCCATCCTTTGCGCTGGCGAGACCGTAGGACATGGGGTTATCGGCGTTGATGTCCCACCCGAACAGCGCGCTGTAAAAGTCCTGCAGGGGCTTTGCCTCACGGGCGGCGATCTCAAAATGGACGACGGGCTGCGGCATTGGATTCTCCTTTCACATCAAGGTGGGGAGTGGCGGCGCGTTCAGCTTCCGTCCTCAGATTCACGCGGCTCCAGAGTAACACCGTCCAGTCTGAGGAACCCCTGTGAATCGAGGGTCAGGTTTGTGACATGGTCGGCCACCAGGACGTAATCCTCGCCAAAGACCAGCGGAAAGGCGATGGCCTCATCCACCATTCGACGTTCGATCTGCCGGTAGAGATCGAGCCTGTCCTCGCCGGCCACGCGCGCCTCCTCCAGCAGCGTGTCAATCTCCGCTGATCCGGCCCTCCCCACGTTGTACTCGGACTCCGTGTGAAACAGGGTATCGAGGAAGTTGTACGGATCCGGATAGTCGGCAAGCCACCCGTATTCGTAGATGTTGGCGCCGGCCTCCAGGATGACGGGCAGCGCGTAGAAGTACGTTGCGCCGTAGGCCCTGTAGGCGATGCGCACATCAAGGTTCTGCTGCCAGTCCTCCAGAATCGCGCGGTGGAACGGGCTGATGTCCGCCCCCGCGAAGACAAAGACGATGGGCGGGCTGTCCGCCATCTGCGCGTAGGCGGTGGCGTTGAAGAGCGCCCTGGCCCTCTCCGGGTCATAGGGGATCGCGGTGATCTCTTCGTCATAGCCCGGCAGGCCGGGCGGCATGAAGCCATGGGCCAGCCGGCCTGCTCCGCCGATGTGTTCCTCAAGGATCGACTCCCTGTCCACGGCCATGAGAAACGCCCGCCGCACATCCGGATCATCAAACGGGGCGATTGCCGTATTGAAGCCCAGATAGGAAATGCTGAGCTGCTCCGCCCGCGTGATGTTGTCAAACAGGGGGCTCTGCTCTTCCTGCAGGCTCGCGTAGGTTTGAGCGCCGATGAGGGTTGTCGCGTCGATAATGCCCTCCTCGACCATCGCGGCGGGCAGGCCGGAATGGAACAGCATCACCAGATTCTCGATGCTCTGAGGACCGCCTACATAGCCGTCAAAGGCCGCTAGGTGCACGGCGCGGCCGGGGACGTACTCCGCCAACCGGTAGGGGCCGGTTCCGATGGGCGTGGTCCACCATTCAGGCATGGCCTCTTCATCGTCAGCCGCGTCCTCAGTGGCGGTTTCGTCCTCGTCCTGCTCGCTCCCATCATCCTGCTGCGTGTCCTCGCCGCGCGGCTCGGGGACGTCCGGGACGTTGGATTCCTTGACGACGTAGACCGACGTGTGCGTGAGTTTGGAGAGGAAGTAGGATTTGGGCTCATCGATTGTCACGACAAGGGTGTTGTCGTCCACCACTTCGAGACCGGAGACGGAATCCGCGCTGCCGGCGGCGTAGTCCTGCGCGCCGACGATGTCATCCAGGTAGCTGCCCCCGCTGCCGCCAACCGGCGGCAGATTCGCGTTGAGGGCGCGCTGCCAGGAGAAGACGACGTCCTCCATCGTCACGGGCGTTCCGTCATGGAATGCAGCGCCGTCCTTCAGCGTGAACGTGTAGGTGGTCTCATCCTCAGAGACCTCCCACGTGGCGAGGTCCGGCGCCGGCAGAAGATCATCATCCAGGCGAACCAGCCCGCTGAAGATCTGGCGGATATACTGCGCCGACGTGAAATCCGTTGCGATGCCGGGGTCCATGGTCAGGGGCACGTCGCTCAGGTAGAGGATCAGGGACTCATCACGCGGGACGCCGAACGGCTCCGTCGGCACGATGCGCAGGCTGGTGACCACGGCCTCCAGCGTGTCAAAGATCCGCTCATACGCGTTGCGCGGGGCCTGGACCTGGATACCGACGGCCACTGTTCCGCGGGTCACGAAGGTGATGGAGCCGCGAATCTCATTGGATCCCGTGCCATAGCCGTACAGCACCTGATAGGCCTCCGTTCCGTCATCCAGGGAAACCGGGGCCTCCGTGATTATTCTGAACGCGCTGAGCCCTGCGAGGGGCGATATCTGATCCTGAACAATGTCATCCGGCGGCGTTGGCTCTTCCTGATACAGCACCAGCGTCTGCGCCATGATGCTCTCATCATCCGTCTCAAACACCGCCGCCACGCTCCGCAGTCCGGTGGCGGGACGCTCCCCCGTCCACGCCTCCGGGATCAGGAGTGAGTAGCCGTACAGGTCATCCGTATAGGTCAGCAGCCCTGTTGGATCGGGTGCTTCCGTTTCTCCGTCGTCATCCGTTCCATCTGTTGGAGTCTCAACGGGGGTGACAGCAGGGACGGTGGGCGACGGCGACGGTGTAGGTGTTGCAGTTGCGGTTGGCGTTGGCTCGACGGTGGCGGTGGCGGGAATGACCGTGCCGGGCGTTGGCTCGGCAGTGGCCGGATCATCGCCGTCATCCTGGCAGGCGGCCAGCGCAAAGGTGAGACCGATGACGAGGCCCAGGATCAGGATCAACATGAATGCGCGGGGCGCGGGGCGATTGTGAATCATGCGTGGCACTGTTCAGTTCCTCCCGTAGAAATCGAAGGGCGGGCAGAGATGCGGTTCCGGCTATGTGACTATTATGATACCTGTGAGGTTCCGTGACCACATGATTGTTCCGGGACCGACTCCAGCAAGCAAACGATTGGCGAGCAGCCACTCTCCGGAGGTAGTGACTTGAAGCGGCGGAATCTCATCCATCTTGTGGTGTTAACGGTTGCCGCAGCGGCCCTGTTAGCGCTCTCTCCGGCCGCGGCCGCCTCCGCGGAAGAGCGCGAGGGCCTGTCCTCAGGCGCCCCCGGCATCCTCACGCCGGACTACCCCTATCTGGCGCCGGATGTGCTGGCGTTTCGTGACTCCGCGGCGCGGCTCCTTTCCGGGCAGGTCTCGCTCATGGCGCGGGGGCTTGACGCGCAGGGCGGCGGTATCGACGCGGGCAGCCCGGTGGCGTCCGCCCCGGCGGCCCCGGCGGCGCAGGGGGGTGTCCTTGTTCCGTACCGTGATCCCTCCGCCAGATTCAGTCGCAACATCCTGATTCCGCGCGACTTCAGCACGTCCCCCCTGCAGACGGAGCCGCATTTGGCGGTGGACCCCCAGGACCCTGACCACATCATCGTTGGCATGATCGACTACAACTTCCCGGGCGTGACCACATACGTGACGTATGACGGCGGCGTGACGTGGGAGGGCCCAACGGTTATCAAGCGGCCGCGTGAAGAGCAGGGAACGGGCGGCGATCCCGTTCTGGCCTTTGACCGTGAGAGTTCGGCCTTCGCCACGTTCATCTCCCTTGACATTGAGGAGTTCACCGTGGGGAACCTGATCGGCAGCGCCGTTGTGTCCAGCATGGCGCTGAGCGCGTCGACCGACGGCGGCTTTACCTGGACGGAGGGCTCGCCCGCGGTCCGTAGCCAGGTCACGTCCAATTTCGAGATCGATAGCATCGGCCGAACCCGCGGCACCGTCTCCATCGGCTTTCTGGACAAGCCGTGGCTCGCCATCGGCCCCAATCCGAATGACCCGGAATCGGACATCATCTACATCACCTACACCAACTTCAACACCACCTACCGCATCTCCTACACGGATGAGTTGGCGTTCCTCAGCACGCCCATCCTTGAGACGACCATTGAGATGGTGAAATCGGACAACGGCGGCATCAGCTGGTCGGAGCCGGTGATCATCAGCCCCATCATCCGGCAGACCTACGACATCAACGGCTCTGATCAGCCGAACGCCATTGAGGATTCGATACGGCTGGACTCCCCGGACACGATCCCCGCCGCGCAGGTGATTGAGAGCCGCCTGCGGATTGTGCAGGGCTCATACGTGGCGGCGCACACGGACGGCAGCGTCTACGTCTCCTGGATGGACTCCACGGATGACGGGCCGTTTGAGGGGCTGGCGCAGATGTACGTCGCGCGGTCAGATGACGGGGGAGAGAGCTTTGGGGACGGCTCACGCGCGGCCAACTACCTGGAGCTTGGCTTCTCTCCCCGCAGCAGCTTCTATCGCTTCTGGGGCTCCGCCTTCTCCCGCATCGCAATCGGCCCGGACGAGGAGATCTATCTCGTCTTCTGCGCCGCGCCGGCCGGGGACCCCTCCGATGACTCAGACGTGATGCTTGTCCGCTCCATGAACGAGGGCCGCTCCTGGAGCCGCCCGCTGAAGGTCAACGATGACCGGTCGTCCGGCATTCAGTTCTTCCCGGCCATCGACGTGTCGCCGGACGGCAACGTGCACGTGATGTGGGGAGACACGCGCGATGATCCGGGCATCGATCTCAACTACCACATCTACTACGCCACCTCTGAGGATCAGGGAGCGTCGTTCGGCATCAATTCGCGCGTCACAGATTCCGCCTCCAACCCGAACTTCGGCTTCCCCGGGGGGCAGTTCATCGGCGACTATTTTGCGCTGGACGCCACGGATGAGGATGTGTACATGGTCTGGGCGGACACCCGCCTGGGCGAGTTTCAGGGCACGAATCAGAAGATTGGGTTTGCGCGGATGCGGCAGATGCCCAGCCCATCCATCTTCCTCTCCCCCTCGCGCGGCGCATCGGCCACGCCGGTGACAATCCAGGGTTTCAACTTCCAGGCGGATCAGGACATCTTCATCCTTGTGGGCGGCGTTCTTGTGTCCACCATTGAATCCAACGACGAGGGGCGCTTTACGACGCAGCTCTTCTTCCCGATTGCGGGAGAGGGGGCGCAGAGCGTGGGCGTCTTTGACGCCTCCGGCAACTCCGCGACGGCATCGTTCTACAACGAGTTTGGCTTTGACAACATTGCAAGGGCGTCGGAGGACATCGCGGACATCAAGGCCGCGCTCGGCTCGGACGCGCTGGCCAACATTCAGGAGGCCCTGGAGAGGATCGAGCAGGCGGAGTCCGGCGGCGAATCGAGCAACGGACTCAGCACGGGCAACGCCACGGCGGATATGGCGATCGTTGGCCTTCTCGCCCTGGGCGTCATTGGCGCGGTGCAGTGGAGCGCGCGCAGACGCCGGAACGCGGCCAACGGAGATGACGGCGATGCCTAGCGCCCGGCCGCGCCGCCGCAGACGCATTGGGCGCGCCATGCGCTTGGGTTTTGCGCTTGCCGCCGTTCTGACGCTTGGCGTGATCACGGGGGGCGGGCCGGCCCTTGCGCAGGAGTCAGACGGCTATCAGGCGCCGCATGACAGGACGGGCCCGGCCACGGACACCATCTACTTCCGCTCATTCAATGTGGACCTCGCGCCGCAGGAACTCCAGCGGGATGAGATGGACATGTACATCTTCAACCTCAAGACGGAGGCCGCGCAGGCGCTGCGTGACGATTCCTCCATCCGCCTGTATGAGGCGCCCGCCGCGACGATCTCGCTCATCCTCAATCCCGCCCCGGCGCCAGAGGGCCAGCTGAACCCATTCTCCATTCCGGAGGTTCGCCGCGCAATGCAGCACCTGATCAATCGCGAGTTCATCACGCAGGAGATCTACAAGGGGCTCGCGCGGCCCATGCACACGCACGTCAACCCCTTCGATTTCGACTACACAGTCGTCGGGGAGATGCTGGCGCGTCAGGACCTGTCCTATGACCCGGACCGCGCGCGCGCCGCCATCTCACAGGCGATGAACGCCGCCGGCGCCAGCATGGTCGATGGTTCCTGGAACTACAACGGGGAGCCGATTCGCCTGCGGTTCATCATCCGCGTGGAGGATGAGCGGCGCGACGTTGGAGACCTGATCCGCGCGGAGCTTGAGGCCGCCGGCTTCCTCATCGCGCCCATCTACCATCAGTTCGCTCCCGCCATCCTGTCCGTCTACAGCACGGACCCGCAGCTGTTTGAGTGGCACCTCTACACGGAGGGGTGGGGCCGCGGCGCTGCCGAACGCTACGATTCCGCAACCGTCAACCAGATGGCCGCGCCCTGGCTGGGCAACATGCCCGGCTGGCAGGAGACCGGATTCTGGCAGTATGAAAACGCCCGTCTTGATGATCTGGGGCAGCGCATCTTCCGCGGCGATTTCCAGGATCAGGCGGAACGCGACGCCCTCTATGAGGAGGCCACGCGGCTGTCAGTTGAGGAATCCGTTCGCATCTGGCTTGCGACCATTCTGACCACGTTCCCGGCGGCATCCGGGATACAGGGAGTGACGGAGGACGTGGCCGCCGGGCCAAAGCTGCAATGGACGTTTCGGGAGGCGCACACGCCCGGACAGGACACCCTGACCGTCGGCCACCTCTGGGTGTGGACGGAGCGCAGCACGTGGAACCCCGTGTCCGGCTTCGGTGACGTGTACAGCAGCGACATCTGGCGAAACCTGGTTGATCCTGCGATGACGCGCCACCCCTTCACCGGCTTGCCCATTCCCATGCGCGCGAGCTATGAGGTTCAGACTGCCGGGCCGTCCGGAAAGCTGGCGGTGCCCGCGGACGCGCAGATGTGGGACGCCAACGCGGGGCGGTGGGCGGATGTTGGCTCCGGCGCGCAGGCCACATCCCTGGTCACCTTTGACTACAGCAAGTATTTCCAGGCCCCGTGGCACCACGGCCAGCGGATCACCATGGCGGACCTGGTCTATGACATCTATCAGAACTTTGACATGGTCTATGGGCCGGAGAAATCGCAGGTGGAATTCGCGCTGGCGACCACGTCCCGCCCGCTGCTTGACACCATTCAGGGTTTCCGCGTTCTGGATGAGAACCGCATCGAGGTGTACGTCGATTACTGGCATTTTGTGGACGACTACATCGCTGAATACGCCGTGCCGGGCGGGCTCTCCATGCCGTGGGAGGTGCAGGCCGCCATGGATGATGTGGTGTTCAACCAGCGCCGCGCCGCCTACAGCGACACATCCGCCCAGCGCTTTGGCGTCCCCTGGCTCAGCCTGGTGCAGGATCGCGACGCGCGAACCGTGGACCGCACACTGCGGCAGTTTGAGCAGGCCGGATTCGTCCCCCGGGAGGCGCTCACCATCGGCGGTCGGACGCTGGTGACGGAGCAGGAGGCGGAGGAGCGGTACCGCGCCGCGCAGGACTGGTTTGATGCGCGGGGCCTGATGGTCATCAGCAACGGCCCGTTTTTCCTGCAGCGCTTTGATCCGCCCGCGCAGTTCGCGGAGCTGCGCGCGTTCAGAGCCCCCAACTACCCGTTTACGCCCGGCGATTGGCACTTCGGCAGCGCCGCGGGCATCAGCGTTGAGCCGGAGCCGGTCAGCGGCATCGTCATCGGCCGGCCCTTGAACGTTGCCGTCTCCGTGAACGGCCCCGGCGCGCTCGGCGTTCGGTACGTCTGGTCCGATCCCGCAACCGGCAACATCGTCAAGACGGGGGATGCGTCCCCCGCTGCCGATGATCCCGGACGGTTCAGCGTCCCGTTCTCGGCAGGGGAGACCGCCGCCCTGGTTCCGGGCCTGTACCGGCTCTCTGTCACCGCCTACAGCGATCAACTCTCGACCGTGTCCGAGCGCGTGATCACGGTGGAGGCGTCGCCCACAGGGACGTCTCCCGGCGACGGCGCGGACGGCACGCCGACCACGGGCAACGGCTCCGGCGATGACTCCGGCGGCTGCGGCTTTGGCGCGGCGACGGCTGACCTGCTTATCATCGGGGGTCTGCTGGCCGGCATAGCGGGCATCCGCCGCCGGCGGGGCGGGGTGACCGCACTGCAGTAACAGTTCTGACGGCGCGGGCTCCCGCAGCCCGGGTGACCGCGCCGGCCAATCCGCAGACTCGGCGCGCCGCCGCCGTTCGGTTGTATTCACGCGCTCTCCCTGCTCACGCTCCTGCTGCCCGTTGCGCGGAACGGGAGTACACTTAGCGATCATGGCGCGTGCGCGTTCAGCCACAGGCAGGCAATCGGAATCCGCCGTGGATGCCGGAACAATCGCGGATGCCGGGACAATGACGGCGGCATCCGTGGAGGACGGCGCCGCGCGCGCGGCGTACGCGGAGCTTGAGGCGCGGCTGCGGGATCAGCGGCTTGCGCCGGAGAGACTCGACACGATTCAGGCCGCGTATGAGATGGCGGAGCGCGCCCATGCGGGGCAGTTCCGCGAGTCCGGGGAGCCGTTCGTCTGCCATCCGCTTGAAACGGCGCTCATCCTGACGGACGTGCAGATGCTTGACAGCCCAACGCTGCAGGCCGCGCTGTTGCATGACGTGGTCGAGGACTCTCCCATCACCCTCGATGAGGTGAATGAGGCATTCGGCGGCGAGGTTGCCGATCTGGTGGACGGCGTCACCAAGCTCTCCCGCCTGTCCGGACATCGGCAGCAGGGCGGCGCGGGCGGTGATGCCCGAACGCAGCGGGCGCAGGGCAACGCGTTTCAGGCGGAGAACCTGCGCAAGATGCTGATCGCGATGGCGCAGGACGTCCGCGTCGTGCTGATCAAGCTGGCAGATCGCCTGCACAACATGCGAACGCTCGACGCCCTCTCCGCGGACAAGCGGCAGAGAATCTCCCGGGAGACGCGGGACATCTACGCGCCGTTGGCCCATCGACTGGGCATCGACAGCATCGAGTCCGAGTTGAATGATCTGGCCTTCTCCCATCTTGAGCCGGCGCGGCATCGCCGTATCGCCGATCTTGTCGCCTCACGCCTCACGGAGCGCGCAACAGGGATGAGCGAGGCCCTGCGCGCCCTGACGGACACGCTCGCGGCGCAGGGCTTCGCGGAGGCCGAGGTGTCCGGCCGCGCCAAGAGCATCTACAGCATCGCCCAAAAGGTGGAGCGGTACCGCGATATCGGGCGAGAGTTTGAGGACATCAATGACCTGCAGGCCGTCCGCGTCATCGTCGACGATGTACAGGGTTGCTATGCGGTGCTGGGCATTGTTCACGGACTCTGGCGGCCTCTCCCCGGGCAATTCGATGACTACATCGCCAACCCGCGTGAAAGCGGGTATCAATCGCTCCACACCACCGTTCTGACGTCCGGCGGCGCACCGTTGGAGGTGCAGATACGGACGGCGGAGATGCATCGCGCGGCGGAGTACGGCATCGCCGCCCACTGGCGCTACAAGGAGGGCGCGGCGGGCGGGCAGTTTGATGACAGGATTGCGTGGCTGCGGCAGCTTCTGGACTGGCAGCGCGACGTGATCGGCGCGCAGGAGTTCGTTGACCAGCTCAAGCGGGAGATCCTCGTCGATCAGGTCTACGTCTATACGCCGCAGGGTGAAATCAGGGAGCTGCCGGCCGGCTCAACCCCCCTGGATTTCGCGTTTCGCATCCACACGGACCTGGGCTACGGAACGGCGGGGGCAAAGGTCAACGGCCGAATGGTCTCCCTGAGCCACACGCTCCGAAACGGAGACACCATCGAGATCATCCCGTCCCGGACGCCAAAGGGCCCCAGCCTGGACTGGCTCAACCCGGACCTGGGGTACGTGCGCACGGAGTTGGCGCGGTCCAAGATTCGACACTGGTTCCGCGCGCAGGAGCGCTCAGAGAGCGCGGCGCGCGGAAAGCAGTTGCTTGAACGGGAGGCGCGGCGCCTGAGCGTCGCGCTTGACCCGCAGCATCTCGCCGGACTCTTCGGGTATCAGACGGCGGATGAGTTCATCCTCGCTCTGGGCACCGGGCAGGTCGGCGTGAATCAGATTGCCGGGCGCATCGCCCCGCCGCGGGAGGAAACCGAGACCATCCACGTGCGGCCGTCAAGCGGCGAGCTCTCCGTCAACGTTGTTGGGCTCGGCGCGACGCCCGCGCGCTCCGCTCCGTGCTGCCGCCCAATGCCGGGCGAGGAGATCATCGGGTTCATCACCCGCAACCGCGGCGTCACTGTCCATCGGCGGGACTGCCGCAATGTCGCCAACGAGGATGAGCCGGAGCGGCTGATGGACGTGAACTGGCCGGACTTTGAACAGAAATACCCAACCGGCATCGGCATTCTGTCCCACGACCGGGTGGGGCTGCTGCGGGACATCACCACGCTTGTGTCAGCCGACCACATCAACATCACCGGCGTTCGAGATAGACACAATGCGGACCGCACGGTTACGATAACCCTGACGGTTGAGGCGAGCGGCCTGCCACAGGTCAGCCGCATGATGTCCCGTCTGGGGGACCTTCCCGGAGTCATCAACGTCTACCGGACATCGAGGCAGAACACGGGCGGCGGCTGGGCGCCCGCGACAGAACAGAAACGCCGTTCATGACGCGCGCAGACACGATGTGGCGCGCGCACCGGACAGAGCACAGAGCAGGGCAAGGAGTAGCAGAGCGTGACGAAGGGGATCTCAGCGGCAAAGGCGCACAGGCGGTCACTGCGGCGGCGCGAGGTGAACCGCCGCCGCAATCGGACAATACGGACACTCATCCGCCGGGCGCGTGAGTCGATTGCCGAAAGCTCCGCCGAAGGCTCCCAGGCTGCGCAGGACGCCGTTCAGCGCGCCATGGTCGCGCTGGATCGCGCCAGGAGCAAGGGCACCCTGCACGCCAGGAACGTCGATCGACGCAAGAGCCGCCTGGCGCGGCTGTTGAGCCGGGCGCAGGCGGCCTGATTCCGAGGCAGTCAGGGCCAGGTGCACAGCATGGCTGGCATAATGGATCACATCGATACGGCCGCGCCTGATCCCGCGCCGGGGTGGCGGAACGGCAGACGCGGCGGACTTAAAATCCGCTTCCCCTCGCGGGAGTGCGGGTTCGATCCCCGCCCCCGGCACCAGGCGTTCAATCACACACACGCGGCGGAGTGACGCGCCCGGGGTCATTGCGTATGTCCAGGGACACGGTCCGTATTCTCCACACCTCAGACGTGCACATCGGCGCGTTCACGGAGCGCTGGTCGCCGCAGCCCCGAAAGTGCCTGCACGCCTTCAAGATCGTTGTGGATCGCGCCCTTGAGGAGCGCGTGGACGCCGTGCTCATCGCGGGGGATTTCTTCGACCACAACCGCATCCGAGCTGAGGTAGCGGACTATGTGCTTGAGCAACTGGAGCGGCTGCCGATGCCGACGGTCATCCTGCCCGGCAACCACGATCCCCTGGAGGCCAACTCCGTCTACTGGCGAATGGACCTTGAGGGCCGCACGCCAAACGTCCATCTGATCAAGAACCCGGAGGGGGAGACGGTGACGTATCCGGAGCTTGGTCTTGCGGTGTGGGGAAAGCCTCACATCAGCTATGACGATGTCTCGCTGCTGCCGCTCAAGGAGCCTCCGCCGCGCGGCCCGGAGCCGTGGCAGATCGCCATTGGACACGGCCATTATGTGCGTGATCCTGCGGATGCCGGACGCTCATACCCCATCTATCCGGAGGAGATCGCCGCCTGTGATCGGGATTACGTCGCGCTGGGCCACTGGGACGCCCACATGGACATCAGTCAGGGCAACGTCGTTGCCTACTACCCCGGCTCCCCCACGTGGGTTGGCCTGTCATCCATTGTTGAGTTCGCCAATCAGAACGGCGCGCGCAGCGTGTCCGTCACGTCCTTCCCCGTTTCACCCTAGTCAGCGCGCAGGCGCGCCCGCTCCGCCCCTCACAGTTCCTGTGTAGACCGGAATTGCCCGCATCCGCCGCGCGAGCCTCCGCACGCTGTACTACGCGCGCTTGGCGGAGGCGTCTTCACGGGCGCGTCCATACGAAGTGGTATACTGCGTTTGAGCGATTCTTTGAATCGGTTCAAATCAACGGATTGAGAACGAACAAGGAGGTGGACCACGACCATCGAGAGAGCATCGACACCGGCGCCGGTGGACCAGAATCGTCCATGGCGTGACGGCGGCGAGCGTATCGCCATATTCATTGACGGCAGCAATCTTTACCATGCCCTGGAGGAATCCTGCGGGCGCACGGATTTGGACTTTGCGGCGTTCATTCAATGGATCGCCGGAGAGCGGCCGCTGTTCCGCACGTACTACTACAACGTCATGCAGGATGAGGCGCGCCGCCCGACGGAGTATCAGCAGCAGCAGCGTTTCCTGCAGGCCCTGTATCTGATTCCCTACGTAGAGACACGCTTTGGGACGACGCGCGTGCGTGACGGGCAGATTGTGGAGAAGGGCGTGGATATCATGCTCGCCACAGACCTGCTCTACTACGCCTGGCAGGATTACTACGATATGGCCGTGCTCGTTTCAGGCGACGGCGATTTCGCCTACGCGATTCAGACGCTGAAGAACATCGGCAAGTACGTGCAGGTTGTTACGTTTGAATCCAACCAGTCGCCGGACCTCTGGCAAACTGCCGATCTCCGCACACTCCTGACGCTGGACCTTCTCACGCAGGAGAATCTCTGGGTGAACAAGGAGCCGGTCAGGAAGCGGCGGCGGCGGACGCCAACCAGCACGGGCAAGCGGACAACCAGAAAGAACGGCGTGACCAACGGCCGGGCGGAACTCGCAGTGGCGCAATAACCGGCCGCCGCCGCGCGGCGGCGGCCGCCCACAAAGCGGGGGAGAATTCAGTGCTGCTCGCTGCCGCGCGGCCGTGCTGGGCAGGGAAACTCAGTACTGCCCGCCGCTGGTGGAAACAAGTTCGCCCTCGCCGTCTCCGCGCCAGGGGTACTGCGCG
>JAAXGS010000074.1 GCA_012271225.1 Dehalococcoidia bacterium
GCCCTTGTTGGCCTGATGGGCGCCATCCTCTTTCGGCTGGGTTAGAGAATCTCGCCACGCATTTGGCCCCCGTCCCGGGACGAGCCAAGGCAGCGTCCAGTTCAGGTCTTTAGGCTCGTTGCGTTCGACCCGTCTTGGGCGCGCGCCGGGTCTGTGGTGCCCCGCCACTCCGCAGCGAAGGGGATGGAGCCCCTGCGCAACGAGAGGACTAGCGTGGCAAGCCCAGTCCCCGCTGAGCAATGATGTTCCGCTGCACTTCATCCGTGCCGCCGCCGATGGCCAATCCGCGATTCAGCCACGCATTCGCCCCCAGCAGCCCGTGCAGCGGCGCGTAACGGCTGCCGCGCGGCGAGATTAATGCCTCATCACCGGCCAGGCGGGCCAGAACGTTGTACACGTTCCACCCCACCTCATCGCCGGTGACCTTGACCATGGAGGCCTCCTTGTCCGGCACCTGCCCCTGCGTCTGCAGCCACGCCACGCGGTAGCACAGCATCCGCGTCGTCTCGACCTGAACGCGCAGATCGGCGAGCGTATGCCGTGTGACGGGGTTGTCCAAAAGCGATGTTCCGGTGGCCGCGCGGCGTTCCCGGTATGCCTGAATGAAGAGTTCCATATAGCGGAGCAGGCGGGCCGGAATCTCCACCTGTGATCGCTCAAAGCTCAGCGTCGTCATGGCCGTATAGAAACCGCGGTTTAACTCGCCAATCAAATTGCGTTTGGGGACCCGCACATCCTGCAGGAAGACCTCACTCCAGCGCCAGCGCCCCAGCCCGTCATAGAGCGGGCGCAGGGTGACGCCGGGATCGTTCATGTCGATGAGGAAATAGGAGATGCCGCGATGTTTGGGCGCTGCCGGGTCCGTGCGCACCAGATAATGGCCCCAATCCGCCCAGCGGCCCTCTGAGTTCCAGATCTTCTGCCCGTTCAGGACGTAATCGTCCCCGTCCTCCACCGCTCGCGTCTGCACGTTGGCCAGGTCAGAGCCGGCGTTGGGTTCAGAGAAGCCCTGTGACAGGTGATGGATCTCTCCGCTTGCGATTCGCGGCAGAAAGTAGTCCCGCTGCCAGTCCGCGCCGTGCATCATCAGCATGGGCGCGAACATGCCGCCCCCCAGGATTTCCGGCGCGCCCGCATAGGCCATCGCCTCGCGGTACGCCATCTGTGTGCTCAGCGGCGCTCCCCATCCGCCAAACTCCTTTGGCCAGTGCATGGTGAACCAGCCCCTTTGCGCCAACTTTTTGGCGAAGGCGTGCATCCGCTCCTCCTCGCCGACATCATCGACGTCGTACGAGGCGACGATCATGGAATATGCATCCTTGTCGCCGGGATCCCACTCCTGCCTGACAAACTCGGTCGCCTCGGTTCGGAGAGCATCCTCCTCCGGGCTGAATCGAAAGTCCATGAGCGCACTCCCTGCCGCTGCCCGCCCGTCGTTAGCGCTGCTGAAACGCGCCGCGAATCGTCTCGTCCGTGAACAGCGACGGCACCTGCCCCGTTGCCGCGTAGTTGTACAGGGCCGCCTTGTAGATGCCGCTGAGCGTCGTGAAGACAAGTGAGACGCCCACAACGAGGATCACTCCCAGAGCAACGCCCAGGGCGGCGCCTGCGCCCCCGAGCGGCGAGAGGATCAGGGTCAGGAGCGCGCCCACGGCGATCGCCGCGAGCGTTGCCAGGAGCTGCAGAAGCCCGAGGCCGAAGTTCCCGACCACCTGCTCGCCCCACGTGCGCTTGAGCAGCGCGAACGAGGCTGTGAACGAGTCTTTCAGGCCGCGATGCTCGATGACGATGAGAGGCACGACGAAGAAGGTGATCAGCGACCACGCCGCGCCGAGCAGCGAGATGACGATCTGCGCGATGATTCCGAAGATGCCGCCCTGTTCCCGCGCCTGGCTGGAGAGGAGCTGCAGGATGAGTCCGACGGTTGCGGCGATGATTGACCACAGGAAGATGGTGACGATCCGGGTTGATGCGCCGGCCAGCCCGGAGCGGATATTCGGGTCTCCGCCCTCCAGCCGCTCATGCGCGGCAAAGACCAGCGCGGCGTTGAAGAAGATGATGACAAAATAGACGGCGACGTAGAACGCGAATATCATCAACAGGTCCAGCGCATTCGACGTGCCGGCCTCAAGCCGTTCAAAGGAGCCGATCCCAAAGGTGATGCCCGTGAACGTCAGCGTCACCACGATGAAGCCGATGGTTGAGAAGACGGGAAACAGGATCAACTCCTTGTCGACCGCCAGCACGTGAAGGCAGAGCTTGAACAGCGCAAAGCTCCTGCCAATGGTCGCAAACATCTCGTCAACTCTCCCTTCCGTCCTCCCGCCCGGCGCGCCGGCGCATTCATCCGCAGTCAATCATACCGCGCGTCAGGCCAGAACTGCGCACTCACTCAGAAACGCAGTTCTTCGCGCCGCTCAGTCACATGCCGTGACACGGGAACGGCGCCCGCCTCAGCGAGTGAACGCAGAAGCAGAATAGCACTGCTTGCTAGCTGCCGTCGCATGCATGTAGGCAGGGCAGGCCCTTGGGGCTATGCGGCCGGGTGACCGCCTTTGCACGGATATGTGGGATACGGGCTGCCGGGATGACCGGAGTGATCGAATACGCTGCGCGGTGTTCGGGTTACTGCGCCACGTGGTGATCCAGTCCCCTGTAGGCGTCGATGAAGGAGTGGATTCGTTCCGCGTCGAAATCGTCAAAGACCTCCAGCCGGGTCCACGCGGTCAGCGCGATGCGGTGACGCTGCTCCGTCTCCGGGTCCGTGATGCCCTCATACGGGCCCATGAGGACGCGCCCCTCCCCCTCCGCCAGGTATTCGTTGACCAATTCCGTCAGTTGGGTCACGAGTTCCAGGCAGCCCTCCGGGCAATCGTATTGAACGTTGACGAATCCATCCTCAAGGTTATGAACCTGCATCTCATCCGGCACCTGTTCCGGGTAGATATCCGGGGGCAGGAGCGATGGCATGTGCGGCCCGGACGTCGGCGGTGATGAGTTGTACGGCTCATGGGGCTGGTTCAGCGCGAACAGGTGCAGGTTTCCCTGATCCGGCAACTCGTGGCCCGGCTCATACCGCAGCGCCTCCTGCAGGACCAGCAGCGCGATGATCAGCACGATGACCGCTCCGGTTGCGATGGCGATGATCAGCCCGCTGCGCCCCGCGCCGCCGGTTGCTGCCGCGTTTCGTCGCTGTGACACCTGACCCCTTCTATCTCAGGCACGTTTGGTGATACGTCCGGCCGATCCCGAATCGGCGCTGTGCGCATGGGCGGCAGGTCTGCGCGCCCGCCCCCCAGCCTCTATGATACGCAAATGTCGGCGGGAGATGCGCGGATGGCGCGGGGCGACTCTTGCGGCGACGATGAAGCCTCTATGATGCGTAAGCGCTGATAGGTGACGCGCGGCGGGCGCAACATGGCGCGGAATCGGCGGAATTGGCCGGACGCGCCACAGATTCCTATTCAGATTAGACCAAACATTCCATTGACCGAGTTTTAGACCAGGACTAAAATGCGAGGTCATGTGAAGCCATGCGCGTGATTGCAGGGACAGCTCGAGGGGTTCCCCTGATTGCGCCGCGAGGCTGGCATGGCCGTCCGACGACGGACAGGGTGCGTGGAGCGATCTTCTCCATGCTGGAAGCGCGGGAAACGGTGAAGGACAGGCGAGTGTTGGACTTGTTTGCAGGGACGGGCGCCCTGGCGATTGAGGCGTTGAGCCGCGGAGCGGCGTCAGCCGTCTGCGTGGAGCAGGGCCCGCGTGAGTGCCGCGCGATCCGGCAGAATGCCGTTCGCGCCGGCGTGGCGGACCGGCTGCGCGTTCTCGCCATGCCCGTCGCGCGCGCCATCCCCACGCTTGCCCAACACCAATTTGACCTGGTGTTCATGGATCCCCCCTATGAGGACAGGGAGGCCGTCCCCGCCACGATTGCCATGCTCTTGGCCTCTGATCCCCTGCTCAGCGAGGGGGCGATGCTGGTGGCGGAGCAGTCCGCCCGCACGCCGGCCCCGCCTGCCGAAACCGGTCTGCGCAGGCTTGCGGATCGCCGCTACGGGGATACGCTGATCTCTCTCCTCACACGGCAGGCGGAGACGGACCCGGAGGGTCTGCCGCTATGACAAAGGCCATCTATCCCGGCAGCTTTGACCCGATGACGGCAGGGCACATCGGCATCGCGGAGCGGGCCGCGCGCCTCTTTGAAACCCTGTTCATCTGCGTCTATGACACGCCGTCCAAGAACTTGCTGTTCACCACGGCGGAGCGGGTTGAGTTTGCGCAGGACGCTACTCAGCACATCAGCAACGTCACCGTGACCACGTATTCACGGGAATTGACCGTGAATCTTGCGCGGAAGCTGGACGCGACCGCCATGGTGCGCGGGCTCAGAAGCGGCGCCGATTTCGTGACGGAACTGGAGCTTGCGCAGATGAACCGGCGGCTCGCCCCGGAGATTGAGAGCGTGTTCATCATGACCTCGGCGGAGCATCAGTTCCTGAGTTCAAGCCTGTTGAAGGAGGCCGCGTCACTGGGCGGAGACATCTCCGCCCTGGTCACGCCGGCCATTGCGGAGGCTCTGCAGAAAAAGCTACTCAGTTGACCGGATCACAACGGGACAATACATGCCCGGCGGGTGTCTGCCGGGCGCACAGGGATAGCGCGGGAGAGAGAGGCTTGGGAACGCCTGAAGCAGGGAGGTGACCTGATGCAGTTCCTGGAGATGATCGATGCCCTGGAGGACATGGCGGAAGACGCGCGCCGCGTGCCGGGCACCGGACGGATCATGATCGATCGTGATGAGCTGGCGCGGCTCATCGACCGCATGCGCGCGACGGCGCCGGCCGAGCTCCGCGAGGCCGACGAAATACGCGCCCGCGGCGACTCGATCGTCAATGAGGCCTACGTCTTCGCCAAGAAGATGAAGGCCAAGACGGAGGAGGACCACCGGCAGGCCGTTCAGCAGAGCGCCATCGTTGGTGAGGCGGAGCAGATGGCGGAGCAGATCCGCCAGGAGGCGGAGCGCGAGGCCGAGCGGATGAAGCAGCGCATCGAGACCGATGCCGCCCGCCTGATCAAGGACTCGGACGTCTACGCCGCGCAGTCGCTGGAGCGCCTCTCCAGCCACCTGGCGCAGGTGACCGAGAAGATCGAGGGCCTGCATGGCGAGGCCATGGAGCTCCGCGGCGCGATTGAGAACGGCCTGCGCCTGCTTGGCGCGCGCTGGTCCGCTGCCAACGGTGGCAACGGCGCCCGGACGGGCGGCCGCGCCAGGGCGCAGACCAACGGCGCAGCCAATGGCCATGCCAACGGCAGCGGCAACGGCGCAGCCCCCGATGGCGAGGGCTCCCTGAACCAGGATGAGCTCGTCACGCTGGCCAGCGGGCGGGGCGGCGCGACAGCCTGACTCCTCCCCGTCGGCGCGGCCCGCCAAGGGCGGAGTCGGCAACTTCTCCGGCGTCACCGTTCCGGGGCCGGGAGGACGTGATCGGGCTGAATGCGGCGCGGTCGAGGCGTTCGTTTCGTTCCCCGCGCGGGAACGGGCGGATCCACGCGGCCAACAGCGGCAAGGGCGTGCGGCGTCCGGTCTATGAGCGGCGTGAGGCGGCGGCCGGAACGTTCCCCGTTCAGGCGCGGCGGAGTCAGGCCGCGCGGTGTGCCAGCGCGTATCCGATGAGCTTGTAGGTGAGGCGGGCGGCTGTGAATGCCGCGTGGGCCGGCCCCTCGGCCGGCGCAAGCTCCATCACGTCAAAGCCGACGATGCGTGAGCGGCGCGACGCGGCCCACAGCACGTTCAGCGCCTCCTGCCAGGAGAGGCCGCCCGGCTCAGGCGTTCCCACGGCCGGCATGACCGCGGGGTCCAGCGCGTCCAGGTCGATGGTCACGTACAGCGTCTCCCCCAGCCCCGTCAGGAGTTCCTCAACGGAGGCGGGGCTCTCATACAGCCCGGGCGTGTACGGATGCACCCCCGTCACGGCATCATTGCGAATGTGCTCGCTCTCCTCAAGGCTCATGCTGCGAATGCCGGCCTGAACAACCGCGCCCGCGCCGGAGACGGTCTCCCGCACGCGGCGCATGACGCAGGCGTGGCTGTGCCGGCTGCCCTGATAGCTGTTCCGCAGGTCTGCGTGCGCGTCAAGCTGCAGGACGGAGAGATCAGGGAAACGCCGGGCGAGCGCGCGCACTGCGCCGATTGTGAGCGTATGCTCGCCGCCGATCAGGACAGGGAGCTTGCCCGCATCCGCAAGCGCGCCGATGGCGCGCTCCACGCGCTCCACGTTCTCCTCCGGGCCGGAGACGGCCGGCTCAAGCGCGGGCAGCGTGGCGATGCCCCACTGGCTCGGCTCGAGATCAAGGTCCGGCTCATAGAGCTCCAGATAGCGTGACGCCTCAATGACGGCGCGCGGGCCGTCACGCGACCCCGCGCGGTATGAGACGGTCCCGTCATAGCCCGCCGGAAGAATCGCGGCGGCCGCCCGGGCGTAATCCGCGTCATCGCCGTCCAGGGCGGCAAAGCTCCACGCGAGATTTGGGGAAAATGCGCCGCCGTTCTGATCAGACGGCATCTGAGCACATCACACGCGAGGGAGTGATACAGGGACAGCCGCGCGGCTGACGGCCCGTCCGTTCAGAGCGGCTCGCCTGCCGCCGGCGCGGCGGCGGCTGCCCGCTCCGCCTCCGCCCTCTTGTCGGGAAACTCCTCGAGGCCGCGATCCAGGACCTGCGCCTTGACCTCCGTGATGCCGAAGCGCCCGCGCAACTCGTCGACGGCCCGCTGCGCGTCAAACGGCTTGCAGGAGAAGATGTCCACGTTCAGATAGCCCCGATCCGGGAAGGTGTGAACGCTGATGTGGCTCTCCGCGATGA
>JAAXGS010000075.1:0-277 GCA_012271225.1 Dehalococcoidia bacterium
GCTGCCGACGGTGACCAGCGGCCCATTCACCATTGCCCAGTGGGACTTCAACGAGCGATATGTCTTTGAGCGCCGGGACGACTATTGGGATGAGCCGCTGCCGTACCTGGATGGCATTCAGATGAAGTTGCTGTCACAGACCAACATCCCCGTCGCTCTGCGCGCGGGTCGGCTGCATATCGGCAATGGGGTCGGATATACCGGCGCGACGGCGGACGCGTTGCTCAGGGAGTGCCCTGAGAAGGTCTGTGAGTTCTGGCCGCGCGTCGTCGCCTCA
>JAAXGS010000075.1:299-14775 GCA_012271225.1 Dehalococcoidia bacterium
GTGGAGCGATCCGGCCGTGAACACGGCCTTCGCGCTGGCCATCGACAATCAAAAGTACATCACGACGGTGCGCAACGATTGGTACGTGCTTCCAACGGGCTGCGGGTTCCATCCGACCAGCGAGTGGGCCATGCCCGCCGAGCGCTGCGGACAGATCCCCGGGTTCGGTGATGTGATTGGCACGACGACGATTGAAGAAGATCAGGAACGCGCGCGGCAGATCCTCGTCGAGGCCGGCTACGTCGACCAGGATACGGGCGAGCCCAGGCTGGACCTCACCCTGACCATCTGGGAGGCGATTGAGCGTGACGCCCCGGCGTTCAGTGAGGACCTCACCGCCATCGGCGTCAACGTGGAGGTGGACAGTCAGATGGCCGCCGCCGCGTACACCAACTGGGCAGCAGGAAACTTTGACGTTGGCGTCCACACCTTCTGGCTCTCTGGAATCGACCCGGACATCACGCTGTATGAGCACTTCTACACAGGCGCAGACCGGAACTACAACCGGTACAGCAGCGCGGAGTTTGACACCTTGGTAGATCAGATGAGCCGGACGGTTGATCCGGAGCAGCGCAAACAGCTGGCGTGGGACGCCATGGAGCTTGCGCTGACGGATGTGGGCAAGATTGTGGTCTCGCATATGTCGTACATGCCCGTGGTGAACGCCAGGCTGCGCGGCTTCATGCCTGCGCTCAACTACCTCTCCGCCTATGGCCCACAGAATCGCTACGACCACGTGTGGCTCGCGGAGTAGCCGAAGGAACGACTGAATCCGCACCGCCACGCCGGACTGACGCGGTAAATCGCAGAACCGGAGTGAGGAAGGGAGCGCCCACGCCCGTACGGGCGTGGGCGCTCCTCTTTTGGCTCTCCGGCAAGCCCGGCGCCCCCAGCCCCCACTTCACCACACCATCCATATACTGGAGTTGGACGCGCACGGGAGCGTAGCCGTAATCGTTCAGTCACGCCTCGATGTCGGGAGGGGGAGATGATGAAGGCGATGGGCAGGTGGGCAACACTCCTTATCGGGTTGGCGGCCATGCTGGCGCTCCTCGCTGCGGCATGCGCCCCGCCCCCCGTGGATGAGCCTAGCAATAATAGTGCCGGCCCCGACCTGACGGCTACGCCAACAGGGATTTCCGTTCAGCCCGTCGCGGGCAGTACGCCGACGGCCGAGCCAACGGCAGAGATGCGGGACCGAGACATGAACACTACGATGACCGAGTCCGTCAGCGGCAAGCCGCTTGATCCGGACGCGCAGTACGGCGGGATTCTTGAAACCGGGGCACTTGGTGAAGGCCCAACCTTCAGCACGTGGGAAGAAACGGCTGGCATCACGGATGATGCCATTCAGCCCCTCTCCAACATGCTGATTCAGCCCCGAACATGGGGAACAATTGATGATTACCGCCAGAACACTTTCTTCGAGATTCATCCCGACCTCGCCAGCGAATGGGAGATTTCGACTGACGGTCTCGCCTACACGTTCAAACTGAGAGACAACGTTGACTGGTCGGACGGCGCCCCGGTAACGTGCCAGGACATTAAGTGGTCCTATGACACGATCCGCACGGGCGAGGGCCTGTCGCGCAGCCCGCGGGCGTTCCACTTCAAGGCGGTTGAGGATATCCAATGCCCGGACGACCTGACTGTTGTCTTCAGGCTGCAGTACCCGAAGCCCGCAATGCTGGAGATTATCGGCATGCCGTACCATGTCATCCGGCCCGCGCACGTCTATGCGGGGACGGATCTGAGAGCCCTGCGTGAAAAGTTGCCACTGGTCACCAGCGGCCCATTCACCATTGCTCAGTGGAACGCCGGGGAGCTATACATCTTTGAGCGCCGGGACGATTATTGGGATGAGCCGCTGCCGTATCTTGACGGGATTGCATTGACCATCCTGGCGAATTCGTCGCAGATTGCCGCGATTCGCAATGGCCGCCTGCATGTTGGCGCCAAGCACGGATGGAGTCGAGGCCACGCGGACACGCTGCTGCGTGAGTGCGGACCGGACGTCTGCCGGTTCTGGCCCAAACTGATCGCAGCGTCCTTCATGCCGGCCATCATGCCGAATCATGATCGCCTCCCGTGGGGCAGTGATGCCGTCAAGACGGCCATTGCCCTGGCGATAGATAACCAGAAGTACATCGATACAGTGACTCCGGGATACGCGGTTGCGCCGACGGGCTGCGGTTTCTATCCGACCAGTGAGTGGGCGATGCCGCGGGAGCGCTGCGCGCAGATACCGGGATTTGCGGACATCTACGAGAACCAGGAAGAGGCCAACGCGGCTGACAAGGAGCGGGCGCGGAAGATCCTCGCCAATGCGGGGTACGGGCCGGGCGACCTGAGCGTGACGGTCACCTTCTGGAGCGCCATTCAGGACTCCGCGCCGCCGATCATCGAAGACCTGCAGGCCATCGGTATCAACGCGGAGCCGGAGATTCTCGAAACCGCCCGGGCATATGACGCCTGGACAAGTGGGGAGTTCGATATCGGTGTCCACGCGTTCTGGATCCGTGGTCTTGATCCGGACATCACGCTGTACGATCACTTTTACACAGGAGTAGAGCGGAACTACAACCGGTACGACAACCCCGAGTTCAACACCCTCGTGGACACCATGAGCGCCACGCTTGACAAGGAACAGCGCAAGGAGCTGGCCTGGCAGGCAATGGAGCTCGCGTTGAACGAGGTCGGCAAGGCCGTGGTGGCGCACGGGTCCTACGTGCCCACGTTCAACGCCAATGTGCGTGGTCTGATGCCCGCGCTGAACTACCTGGCAGGGTACGGCCCGCAGGCGCGGTATGATCACACCTGGCTCGCGGACGCCGGCAGCTAGCCTGACGCCGCCGCGAACCGGCAGCGCCCCAGTTCACTGAGCAGGGCGCACCGGCAGAGAGGGACAAGAGGGTTCCCTGCCAACCAATTGGTTGGCAGGGAACCCTCTTTCCGTGCGGGCGCCGCTCCGCAGTGTTGGACGCGGAATGCCGTATGATGACACCGGGGCGCCAACACGACGGCAGGACAGGGGCGCCGACGTTCGGCATTGGAGAGGCGGGAGACGATGAGACCCGTACCGGACACCGCGGAATTGAAGGCGCAGTTGGCGCTGCTTGGCGTCCACATCGCTGACGATGCCCTTCCGGCGCTGCAGCGCCGCGTTGGGTTCTATCAGGACGCGATGAACAGCGTTGATGAGATCGATTTCGGCCTGACGGAGCCGGCCGTTGGCTATGACCCCGATGCCGGGTCCGCGGGGGGATAGCGTGAACGAGGAACGCGTCGGACTCTCCCTCACGGAGATCGCCCGCCGCATCCACTCCCAGGAGGTCTCCGCCACCCACGCGCTGGAGGACGTGCTGGAGCACATCGCCCACGTGGATGACACGGTCAACGCCTTCATCACCGTGCTGCGGGATCAGGCGTTGCAGGAGGCGGAGGCGGCCGACCACATGCTGCGCGCCGGGCATCTCCTCGGCCCGCTGCATGGCGTGCCCGTCGCCGTCAAGGACATCCTCACCACCGCCGGCATCCCCACCACCGCCGGATCGAAGATCCTTGCCGACTGGCGGCCGGAGCAGGACGCGACGGTCGTCCGCAAGTTGCGGCAGGCCGGCGCGGTCATTATCGGCAAGACCAACCTGCATGAGTTCGCCTTTGGCGTCACCACGGAGAACCCCCATTACGGCAACACGCGCAATCCGTGGAATCCGGAGCGCGTCCCGGGCGGCTCAAGCGGCGGCTCCGGCGCGGCCGTGGCGATGGGCATGGGCTATATGGCCATCGGAACGGACACGGGCGGCTCCATCCGCATTCCCGCCTCCCTGTGCGGCGTGACTGGCATCAAGCCCACCTACGGGCGTGTCAGCCGCAACGGCTGCCTGCCCCTGTCATGGTCGCTGGATCACATTGGCCCCCTTGCGCGGACGGCAGAGGACTGCGCGCGGGCCCTGCAGGTCATCGCGGGACATGATCCGCATGACCCCACGTCCGCCAACCGGCCCGTGCCGGACTATCTCGCCACCCTGAATCAGCCCATCGAGGGTCTGACCGTTGCCGTCCCGGGTGAGCCGTTCTGGGAGCCCATTGACCCCGAGGTGGCGGAGGCCGTGCGTCAGGGAATCGACGTCCTGGCGGGCCTCGGCGCGCGCATGGTGGAGACGGACTTCCCGCTTGCGGATGAGATTGTCGCCATGCAGACCGCCATCCTGTTTGCGGAGGCCGCCGCCTATCACCACCGATGGCTGCGGGACTGTCCGGACGATTATGACCCGCGCGTTCTGGCGGGGCTTCACCAGGGCGCGGCGATCCCGGCCGTCGATTACGTCAACGCGCAGCGGTTGCGCGCCATTCTGCGTGACCGCATGGCGGAGATCTTCCGCAGGGTGGACCTGCTGGCGCTGCCCACCACGCCGGTGACGGCGCCGGAGATTGGCCGCGCGTATGAGACGGTTCAGGTGGGCGGCGGGCAACTGCAGTTGACGCGCGCGCTCACACGCAATATGTCGCCGTTCAATCTCCTGGGGGCGCCGGCCATGACCGTGCCGTGCGGATTCAGCAGCGATGAGTTGCCAATTGGCCTGCAGATTGTGGGGCGTCCGTTTGAGGAGGCGACGGTGCTCCGCGCCGGCCACGCCTATCAGCAGGAGACGGATTGGCACACGTGGCGGCCTCCCGCCGATACCACGCCCTGACGCCGTGCGCCGCGTGACCGCACTGATCCGATGACATCATCAAGCCCGGACATCACCGCGCTGACCCTTGCGGAGGTCTCTGCGCGCATCCACGCGCGGGAGGTCTCCTGTGAGGAGGTGACGCGCGCCCTGCTGGCCCGCATCGACCGGCTGGAGCCGATCATCAACGGCTATGTCGCCGTTCACCGTGAGCAGGCTCTGTTTCAGGCGCGGGCCGCGGACGCGCTGCTGAGCGCCGGCGTCGATCACGGCCCCCTGCATGGCGTTCCCATCGCCGTCAAGGACCTCTTTGCTGAGCGGGGCGTGCCGTCCTCCGCGGGGTCCAGCATCCTGGCGGACTGGACCCCGGATGAGGATGCGACGGCCGTTCATCGGCTGCGACAGGCCGGGGCAATCATCATTGGCCGCGCCAACATGGATGAGTTCGCGTTCGGCGGGACGACGGAGAACGCGCATTACGGCGTGACGCGCAACCCCTGGGATCATGAGCACAGCCCCGGCGGATCATCGGGCGGCTCCGGCGCGGTGGTGGCCGCGCGGACGGCCTATGCGGCCCTGGGCACGGACACCGCCGCCTCCATCCGCAATCCGGCGCACTTCAACGGCGTGACCGGCATCAAACCAACCTATGGACGGGTCAGCCGGCATGGGGTCGTTCCGCTTGCGTGGACGCTGGATCACGCGGGCCCGCTCGCGCGCAGCGCGCAGGACGCGGCGCTGGTGCTGACGGCCATCGCCGGGCATGACGGAAAGGACGCCGCAACGTCCCGCAGGACCGTGCCGGACTACGCCGCGAATCTCGATGCGCGTGTGGACCGGCTGCGCGCCGGTATTGTCCGCGGGTACTTCTGGGACCCCATCGTCCCGGAGGTCGCGCAACTCAATGAGGCCGCCTGGGATGTGCTGCGCGGCATGGGCATTGAAACGGAGGACGTGGAGCTTGAGCACACGGACGCCCTCCCCGCGCTGTTCGCCACAATCCTGCCGGCGGAGGCCGCCGCCTATCACCATCGCTGGATCAGGCAGGGCAGGGGCGAGGAATACGGGGCGGCGATACGGGATCGGCTCATCCCCGGCTACGTCATTCCGGCCGTCGATTATGTGAACGCGCAACGCGCCCGCGCCCTGTTTGAGGAGGGCGCGCGGCGGCAGTTTCAGCGGTTTGACGTGCTGGTCATGCCGACGGTTCCCTATACGGCGGCGCGGCTTGGGCAAATCATGGTGCAGGTTGGCGACGGCGAGATGGAGGCGGCATTTGCGCGGACGCGCAACCTGTTCCCGTTCAACCTCACGGGGATGCCCGCGCTCAGCGTGCCGTGCGGCTTTGACGCGGCAGGACTGCCCGCCGGCATACAGATTGTCGCCCCCGCGTGGGGTGAGCAGACCGCCCTGAATGTTGGATACGCCTACCAGCAGGCCACGGACTGGCACACCCGCGCGCCGCAGACGGACTGACCGGCGCGGCCAGGACGGCCCTGGGAAACCGCCTGCGCTTAACGGTCAGTGATGTTGAACGCGCCCACAGAGGTGTTGATGATCAGGGACAGTTTTGGCCCCTCGTTGGGGCTGGCGGCTCTCTCATCGTTGATCTTGCTGAGTTTCTGGGAGCCGGAGAGCTCAATCACCCAGTCGCCCGGCACCCGCAGCGTGACGGTGGCCATGCGTGATGACACGGAGAGGGACGCGCCGTTCTCATCAAGCAGGGCGCCCTGCAGGTCGATCTCCAGCGATCCCAGTGTCATGGACACCACCCCGCCGCGAAAGGCCTGAGAGGTAATGACGCGCCTCACCTGACCCGCGGTCACGCTCAGGTGAATCTCATCCTCGGCCGTCTCCATGCTGCTGGCGCCCGTGGTACGCTCTCCGGCGGCGCCGTCGGCTGATCGCCACGCGCGGGCGCGCAGAACGAACCACATGACCACGCCTGCGATCGCCGCCAGCCACCCGACGGTCTGCGCCCAGCCTTCCATATCCCAGGCCGCGTGCGCGAACAGAATCGCCCCTCCGACAAAGAGAAGCAGGCTCACAAGGTGTTGCTTGTTCAGGGAGGCGATGCTGGACACTCCCACAAAAACCCCTGGCAGGACGAATCTCCCCGCCCCCTGATCTGAAAGCAGAATGCCCAGAATGACGGTGAGCACGAACCCGACGATTACGGCAGTGATGTACTTGGAGCGCCGATACTGTGAGGTGGCCGCCTCGCCTGCCTCCATGAAATTCCTCCTTCGGGATGATGGTGTTCCGTGTGAGCTAGTCCTCAATGGTGACGCTGCCAAGCGACGTGGAGACGCGCAGACGCAGGGCGGGCCCCTCCGTTGGGTGGCTGCTGCGGACGTTCTCGACACCGGAGAGCGCAACCGAGCCGTTCTGCTGCAGGACCCATGATTGCGGCACGCGCAGCGTCACGCTGCCGAACGTCGCGGACAGTTCCAGATCGGCCCCGTCCTCATGCAGCTGCGCGGAGCGCATGTTGACCTCCGCGCTGCCAAACGTCGCCGAGACCGTTCCCCCGCGGAATGCCTGTGACGTGACGATCGCCTGCGCGCCGGAGAACGTCGCGGAGACGCTGATCGTGTCTGTGTCGTCGATCAGAACCTGAGAGCTCGCGGAGTGAGGGTCGCCGGTGTTCCGTCGCCGCGCGCGCCGCCGCGGCAGCAGGACGCCCACGCCCACGGCAACGATCAGCAGCGGCCACCAGGACGTCATCTCCACGCCGGTTTCAAAGCTCTCCGCCAGGAAGATTGCGCCTGCGGTCATGCTGACCGCGCCCAGCCACAGCGGCCCTCGGATGATCCACAGCAGCCCCAGGGCAAGCAGCACCACCGGCCACAGCCTGCCCGGAAGATCAAACGGAAAGAGGTTCGCGGCGAGCAGCACGAGGCCCAGCGCGATGAGGATTGCCCCCGGAAGTACCCGTGCCGGATGTCTCATCTGAATATCCACCAGTCGGCGCTGCCCGCCGCTTGCCGCGGCGGCGGGGCAGTTGCGACGGATTCATCCTAACACAGGGAGCGGGCCCGGCTGCCGTTCAGGAACCGGCGCGGGTCAGGGCGAGCCGCGTGGATGGTTGATGCGCAGGCGCCCGTTTATTCGCCGCAGGGCGGGCGGCTCCGGGTGGCGGGAGTAGGAGGGAGTCGAACCCACCGGGGACGGCGCAGGCCGCCCCCCATCGGGGTTGAAGCCCGTGAGCCCCACCGGGAACCATCTACTCCCGCATTGCCCGGCCGCTTGACGTCCCGTCCATGACGCGGCGCATTGCCCGGCTGTCCGGGAGAGGCCGCCGCTGTCAGGCCGTTAGCCCTCTGAGAAATGCTCCGCGATGTACTTCTCCGCGAAGATGGCGGCAGTCGCGCCGTCGCCAACTGCGGACGCCACCTGCCGCGCGGACTGGGATCTGACGTCACCGGCGGCGAACACGCCGGGAAACCTCGTTTCCATCTTGAGATTGACGTGCAGGTGTCCCTGCTCATCCGCGGGGAGCTTTCCGTGCAGGTACTGCGTGTTGGGCGTCAGGCCAACATAGATGAAGACGCCGTCAATCGGCCTCTCATAGAGGTTGTCCTTCTTGGCGTCCTTGAGCAGCAGCGAGCCGACAAGGCCGTTGCCGCGAATCTCCTGCACCGTTGTGCTCCACAGGAAATCCATCTTGTCATTGGCGAATGCGCGCTCCTGCAGGATTTTCTGGGCGCGCAACTCATCCCGCCGATGAATGATCGTCACCCTGGACGCGAAGCGGGTCAGGTACGTCCCCTCTTCGACGGCGGCGTCCCCGCCGCCCACGACGACGAGCTCCTTGTCACGGAAAAACGCCCCGTCGCACACGGCGCAATAGGACACGCCGCGACCGGAGAACTCATCCTCGCCGGGCACCTCCAGCTTGTTGTGCATGGAGCCGGTGGCGATGATCAACGTCCGGGCGCGCAGCTCGCCGTCATCCGTGCGCACAATCTTGTAATCGCCCTCGAGCTCGACGCTCTCCACCTCGGCGTATTGCGTCTCCAGGCCGAACTTCTCGGCGTGAGCCATCAGCTTCTGGCCAAGCTCAGGGCCGAGGATGTGCTCAAACCCGGGATAATTCTCCACGTCCTCCGTCACGGCCAACTGTCCGCCAACGAGTCCGCGCTCGATCAGAACGGAGTTGAGCCGGGCCCGTGTGCCGTACAGGCCGGCGGCCGCGCCCGTGGGTCCGCCGCCCAGGATGATCAGATCATACGTATCCACCGGTCACCTCAAATGAATACCGTCAGTGTCAGAGGACGCCGGACGACGCAACGGCCGGCCCGGGTCCTCCTCCGCCATTGGCGTGGGGAGCGCGGTTGCTAGACCGCAACAACCTTGGAGAGCAGGCGGTCCTTGATCGCCTTTTTGGGCATTGCGCCGACGACCTGCGCGACAGGCTCGCCGCTCTGGAAGACCATCAGCGTCGGGATGCTCATCACCTGATACTTCAGGGCGATGTTCGGCGCCTCATCGACGTTCAGCTTGGTGAAGCCCATCTCGGCGGAGTACTCCTCTGCGAGCTCCTCCACGATTGGCGAGACGATCTTGCAGGGGCCGCACCACGGCGCCCAAAAGTCCACCAGCACGGGCTTTTCGGAACCCAAAACCTCGTTCTGAAAGTCGTTCTCGGTCACATCTTGCAGCTTCACCATCCCAGCCCTTCCTTCCTTGCTCCGTGCCGGTCTCCTGAGCACTCTCTGCGCGTCGCGCCCTTTCAGGCGCTGCGCGCAGGGTTTACAGTATACGCAATCGGAGCCTGAACGGGCACCCTGCGCGTACACCCCGCGGCCCAGTATAGCGAACACGGGGCGGCGCGGGCACGCGCGACGGGCCCGTGGCCGTGATCCGCTCCATGGCATGTTCGTATTCGCGCGAGGATCCGCGCTGCTGGCGCGCAACTGGGCGGCGGTTCGGGTGTATCATTGCGGTACTGCGGGTCGATGCCGCCGCCTTTGGCGGCATGCGGGGCCCGGCATTTCAAGGAGGTGGGGAGGACGTGCGTAACTTTGACTATGTGGCGCCCACGTCGCTGGCGGAGGCGGTTCAGGCCTTCGGTCAGGCCGGCGGCAGGGCGCGCGCGTTGGCCGGCGGCACGGACATCATCGATCAGATACGCATCGGACGGCGGACGCCGGAGTTGCTGATCGATACCAAGCGCGTGCCGGAGATGATGGTGCTGGAGGATGACGGCGCGGGGGGACTGCGCATCGGCGCGGGCGTGCCCCTGTCCCGTGTGCGTGACCATGCGAGCGTCCGGGCCGCGTATCCCGCGCTTGCGACGGCGGCCGGCCTCGTCGGGGCGATCCAGATTCAGAACAGGGCGACGCTTGGCGGAAACGTCGGCAATGCCGCGCCCTCCGGCGACACGATCCCGCCGCTGATGGTCCTCGACGCCACGGTGGTCATTGCCGGGCCGCGCGGCACGCGGGAGGAGCCGGTCGCAAACGTCTTTGCCGGGCCGGGTCAGCTCACCATTCAGCCGGATGAGTGCCTGGTTGAGTTTCGCGTGCCCGCGCCGCGCGCAAACACCTCAAGCTATTACGTGCGGTTCATCCCCAGGGCGGAAATGGACATCGCCGTCGTTGGGGTCGGCGTGTCCATGATGCTGAACGGCGGCGGGCAGGTGGAGGATGTGAGCATTGCCCTGGCGTCCGTCGCGCCAACGCCGGTTGCGGCGACGGCGGCGCAGGACGTCCTGCGCGGGCAGACCCTGACGCGCGAGTTGGCCCGAGAGGCGGGTGAGCGCGCGGAGGAGGCCACATCACCCATCTCCGATGTGCGCGGCTCCGCGGACTATCGGCGGGAACTGACCAAGGTGCTGACGCGCCGGGCGGTTGCGGCCTGCGCCGGGCAGCTTGGCGTGAGCCTCTCCTGACCGAGCATTCAGTGGCGACATCGGCAACGAGCGAACGGACTATTCAGACAAGGGTGGATATGACAGCCATGATGAGCAATCGCAAACTGGTTCAGTTCACTGTCAACGGCAATCCCGTGGAGGTTGCCATCGCGCCGCGGCAGACGCTGCTGGAGGTCATTCGGGATGAGGTTGACCTGACGGGAGCGAAGGAGGGGTGCAGCAACGGGAATTGCGGCTCCTGCACCGTGGAGGTGGACGGCGTGACCATCAACTCCTGCTGCGCGCTGGGCGTGGAGATGGAGGGGAGGACGATCAACACCATTGAGGGGCTTGCGCCGGGCCTGGATCTCCATCCCATTCAGCAGGCGTTCATGGAGAACGGCGGCCTGCAGTGCGGCATTTGCACGCCCGGATTCATCCTCTCCACGGACCATCTGCTGAAGATGATTCCGAATCCGTCAGAGGAGGAGATCCGCCTGTACCTCGCCGGCAACCTCTGCCGCTGCACGGGCTATGACAAGATTGTCCGCTCCGTGCAGGCCGCCGCATCCGCCATGAGTTCCTGACGGTTCAACTGGCCGGCCGGGGCCGCCCGCGCCGTCGGCCCCGCATCGGGTGGGCGCACGCCTGCATTTACTGGGAACCGAAATACGGAGCGCCGCAGTGACGATCACGCAACCGGCGGCACGGCTTCTGCGAGGGCGTCATGCCCGCGGACGCGCTTACCGCCTCACGCTCCGCGCCGGCGCGCGCGCACTGCTTCCCGTGGTCAGCGCGCTTCTGATGCTGATTGGTCTTGGCGCGCCGATCCTTGCCCAGGCGCGCTCCGCCAACATCGTGGAGATGGAGGCGATCATCAGCCCCATCACGGAGCGCTATCTGGCGCGCGCCATCGATGACGCGGAGGCCGGCGGCGCAGAGGTCGTTGTTGTCGCGCTCGACACACCCGGCGGGCTGCTCAGCTCGACGCGCGGGATGGTGGCGGACATCCTCGCCTCTCCGGTGCCCATCGTCGTGTATGTCTCGCCCAGCGGGGGGCGGGCCGCGTCCGCGGGGACGTTCATCACGGCGGCTGCGCACGTTGCCGTCATGGCTCCCGCCACGAACATCGGCGCCGCCAGCCCGGTTGGAGGGCAGGGTGAAGAGCTCCCGGAAACCATCAAGAGCAAGGCCTTTCAGGACGCCGCCGCTGAGATACGCGCCATCGCGGAGGCCCGCGGACGCCCCGTTGAGCCCTATGAGGCAACGGTGCTTGAGGCCAGGTCCTACACCGCCGGCGAGGCGCTGGAGCTCGGCCTCATCGACCACGTCGCGGGCAGCGTGAACGATCTGCTGGCCATGATCGATGGGACGCGGGTCGTTGTCAGAGATGGTCAGACTGAGCGAACCGTGACGCTCGCAACCGCAGGCCTGACCCAGCGGCAGGTGAGCATGGGGCTGTTTGACCGCATCCTGTCATTCATTGCGGACCCCAACATCTCCTTCCTGCTCATCTCGCTGGGCAGTCTGGGTTTGTTCGTGGAGGTCTGGAACCCCGGGCTCATCTTTCCCGGAGTTGGCGGGCTCATCTCCCTCGTCCTCGGTTTGATGGCGCTTGGCAGCTTGCCCGGGAACTGGGCCGGGGGCGCGCTGATTCTCCTTGCGTTCATTCTCTTTAGCATTGAGTTCACCGTGGACGGGTTCGGGGTCTTTGGCGCGCTTGGCATCGCGAGCATCGTGCTGGGCGGCATTCTGCTCTTTTGGCACTTTGGCACGCCGTCCCCCGTCCTGCCGGACATCTCCGTCAGCGTTTGGGCAATCGCCCCCGTGGCGGTGGTGATGGGGTTGAGCGTGCTGATCTTCTCCCGGGAAATCGGGCGCGCCCGACGGTCGCAGCGCGGCCTCCCCGTGCCGGATCCCGTCATTGTGGGCATGACCGGATTGACGGCCGGCGTCCTCGCGCCGGAGGGCAAGGTTCGCGTGCGCGGCGAAACATGGAACGCGCGGGCCGTCGATGGGGGGCGCATCGAGCGCGGCGCGTCTGTTATTGTGCGGGCTGAGGATGGCGCCTGGCTGGAAGTGGAACGCGCAGAGTCCCTCACGGACGTGGGAGAAGGGGAGGAATGACCATGGCGAACTGGGGACTGAACATCGTCAAGCAATACCAGCGGCTCGTCGTGTTCACGTTTGGCACGTACACGGGAACGCGGGGGCCGGGCATCCGCTGGATCTGGCCGTTTGTCAACAACGGCTCCACCACGACGGACCTGCGGGAGGTGCCGGTGGCCATCCCGCGCCAGACCAGCATCACGCGCGACAATGCCCCCATCGATATCGATTTCTTTGTGTACATGCGCGTGATTGAAGACCGCCCGCAGGATACGATCCTGAACGTGAGCGACTTTGGCGCGGCCGCGCAGTCGCTCGCCATGACCACTCTCCGCGCCGTTGTGGGTGAGATGGACCTGGATGATGTGCTCTCCAAGCGTGAGCGCATCAACTCCCAGCTGCAGGTCAAGCTGGATGAGGTCACCGTGAACTGGGGCGTTAAGGTGACCCGTGTGGAGATCAAGGAGGTTGAGCCGCCGCGCGACGTCCAGGAGGCGATGAACCGCCAGCTCTCCGCGGAGCGCACGCGCCGCGCCGCCGTCACCGAGGCCGAGGGCGAGCGCGATGCCCAGATCAACCGCGCCGAGGGCGATCGACAGGCGGCGGTGCTCAGAGCCGAGGGCGCAAAGCAGGCCCTCATCCTTGAGGCGGAGGGCGACCGTGAGGCCGCCATTCTGCGCGCTGAGGGCTTCAGCGTCGGCATGGACCGCATCAACCAGGTCGCCATGCAGGCTGATCCGCGCACGATGAGCCTGCAGTACTTCGATACCCTGAAGGACATCGGCGCGGGGCCATCCACCAAGTTCATCTTCCCCATGGAGTTCACCTCCATGCTGGAGCCGTTCCTGCGCCAGGGCCAGGCCAACAACGGCGCGGACACGTCCTGACGCCTCCGAGCGGCACGTGACATGATCTGCGGAACCCGCCGCCGTCACAACGGCGCGCGGTTGTAAGGCCACGCCCCGTCCCAGCGCCTCCGTGCCCTGCTCCCCGCCCGGCTGTTTGACAGGGCGGCGCGCATTCGTACACTGGCCTTTATGGGAGAGGGGGCGCGATGAGGCGTCTCGCCAGGATGTCTGTCACCAGGAATGTGGGGGGCGCCGTGGCCATCGGCATAGCGGCAGCGGTGACGTTGGGCGCCGTGGTTCAGGCGCAGGACGCGGATGAGCAGCCGGACCCCACGCATCCCCGCGTGCAGCGATACCTCGCCGCGCAGGAGGCGGCCGTGGACGGCGGCTCCAGCATCCTGTTTGGCGTCGCCCACTCCATGAGCGCAAAGGGCAATGATCCCTTCGTCGTGAAGTTGCGCGGACTGGATGACGATCCGTCCTACTGGTACAAAGTCTCCCTCTCGACGTCTGGCAACGCGCTTGGATTCAACTCAACGTGCTCGGACAGATCCCAGACGATCTCCATCGGCTCCGACGTGTCATCGCAGAACATTAAAAGGACCCTGTATGCGTGTCACTCGGGGACGAGTTCGACCACCGCCACGGTCAAGGCGAAGTTGTACGAGTACTACGCCGATGAGGGGGGCTACGGCGTCTCCAAGGTCCTGATTGACACGGACAGCGAGAGCGTCACGATCTCGCCGCCGCCCACACCCACCCCCACGCCGTCAAACACGCCCACGCCAACCCCAACGGACACTCCTACTCCCACGCCGACTCCAACACCAACTCCGACGAACACCCCCACGCCGAAACCGACACCGCGGCCGCGAGCGTCGCTCTCGCCGGCCCCCGGCGGCACGTATGTGGTCGGTAATCCCACCACGCATTTCACAGTACAAGCGAACGAGGTTGTCCGACTGATTGCGAACCCGAGCGGGACG
>JAAXGS010000076.1:0-512 GCA_012271225.1 Dehalococcoidia bacterium
ACCTCTTCGCAGAACCCGTTGATGATCATGGAGTGGGCCTTTTCCACGGAGATGCCGCGCGAGTTGCAGTAGAAGAGTTGATCCTCACTGACGCGGGACGTGAACGCCTCATGCTCCAGGTGGGCGCTCTTGTTCTTGACCTCCACATACGGGGTGGTGTGCGCGCCGCACTGATCGCCAATCAGGAGAGAATCGCACTGCGTGAAGTTCCACGCGTCATCCGCCCCGGGGTTGACGCGCACCAGCCCGCGGTAGGTGTTCTCCGCCTGTCCGGCGGACACGCCCTTGGCGATGATGGTGCTGCGGGTGCGCTTGCCGATGTGCGTCATCTTGGATCCGGTGTCCGCCTGCTGCCGCCCCTTGACCAGCGCGACGGAATAGAACTCGCCGATGGAATCGTCTCCCTGCAGCAGGACGCTGGGATACTTCCACGTGATGGCGGAGCCGGTCTCCACCTGTGTCCAGGAGATCTTGGACCGCGCGCCCTGGCACTTGCCGCGCTTGGTGACGAA
>JAAXGS010000076.1:529-805 GCA_012271225.1 Dehalococcoidia bacterium
GACGAAGTTGTAGATGCCGCCGCGCCCCTCCTCATCACCGGGGTACCAGTTCTGAATGGTGGAGTACTTGATCTCCGCGTCATCCATCGTGACAAGCTCAACAACGGCGGCGTGCAGCTGGTTTGTATCGCGGATCGGCGCGCTGCAGCCCTCGAGATAACTGACAAACGATCCCTCATCCGCCACAATCAGGGTGCGCTCAAACTGCCCGGTGCCCTCCGTGTTGATGCGGAAATACGTGGTCAACTCCATGGGGCAGCGCACGCCCTTGGGGAT
>JAAXGS010000076.1:838-18649 GCA_012271225.1 Dehalococcoidia bacterium
ACGCCCTTGGGGATGTAGCAGAACGAGCCGTCGGAGAAGACCGCCGCATTGAGGGCGGCGTAAAAGTTATCGGTGTAGGGAACAACGGAGCCGAGGTACTTGCGCACCAGCTCCGGGTGATCCTGAATCGCCTCTGAGAACGACGAGAAGATGATGCCCAGTTCCGCCAGCTTCTCCTTGAATGTGGTCGCGACGGACACGCTGTCAAAGACGGCGTCCACGGCCACCCCCGCCAGCCGTTTCTGCTCCTCAAGCGGGATTCCGAGCTTCTCAAAGGTCTTTAGGACTTCCGGGTCAACCTCATCCAGGCTGCTCAGTTGCTCTTGGGCCTTCGGCGCGGAGTAGTAGATGATGTTCTGGAAGTCGATGGGCGGATGCTCAATGTGCGCCCAGTCCGGGATCTGCTTCCGGTCAAGCAGCGTCTGCCAGTGTCGGAACGCCTTCAGACGCCATTCCAGCATCCATTCCGGCTCCATCTTTTTGGCGGAGATCCAGCGGATGGTGTCCTCCGTCAGGCCCAGCGGGGCGGTGTCCGCGTCGATGTCCGTGATGAACCCGTACTTGTACTCCTGCCGGGCAATCTGCCTGAGCTCCTGATTGGCCTCGGGAGCGTCCTGTTGGATCGTCGTGTCATCAATTGTGGTCACTGGGTTCCCCTTTTTATTCCTTGCGTCCATTGTACACGTGTACGCGCCGAGTTTGATGGGCTGTTCACTGCGGCGCTAGGGCCGCGCAGCGTGATTGGCGGCCATCACGTGTTGACACGGAGAGAGCCGCGCGTAGAACGGCGCACATTCATTCTGCGTGGGCAGATGCCCACATGGCAATATGCCGCGCGTTCGACGCCCTCCGGCTGTCACAGAACATCGCCCGCCGCACGTGAGGAGAGCGGGATTGCCCGTCACGGCATTCTGCGTGGCTTGCCGCACGTGTGATGGGAGCAGGCGTATAGTAATGAGAGCATGCGCGCAAGGTTAGAGAGAATGGGAGTCTGTTTCACATGGCCACGGTGAGCGGCGTCACAATCCCTGTCATTGTCTGGTACGACTACATTTGACCGTGGTGCTATATCGGCCAGGAGCGGGTCGAACGGCTCAAGCAGGACTTCAACGTCGAGATCGATTACCGGGCGTTCTTTCTGCGCCCCGATCTTCCGCCGGAGGGCGTGCAGCGCCCGGCGCGGTACAACAATCCGGACTCCCCGGTGCAGCAGCGCGCCAAAGAGGCGGGCATTGTTATGAACCGGCCTGAATGGACGCCCAACACGCGGCTGGCGCTTGAGGCGACGGAGGCCGCAAAGCAGGCGGGTGTTGGTGAGGCGTTCCATGAGGAGGCCTACCGCGCCTATTGGGGTGAGGGTGTTGATCTTGGCAAGGTCGAGAATCTCAAGCCGATTGCGGACAGCGTGGGCATGGATTGGTCCGTCCTGTCGCATCACCTCGAACATCGAACGTACAAAGATGAGGTGGAGCGGCAGTATCAGGAGGCGCTGCACGTGGGCGTGACCGGCATTCCGGCCTATGTGATTGGCCGCTTCTTCTTCGTTGGCGCGCAGCCGTACGATGTGTTCAAACAGGTCGCGGAGCGGGCGCTGAAGATGATGGAGGAGGGTGATTCTCCGAGTTCGCCGTCCTGAGACGCAGCTGCGGCAGAGAGAACCGTGGAGCCTGAAACGCGGGGGACACGCGGGGCGGATGGCCGCCGGCGCCCCGCCATCTGCGTAGGCTTCGGCCGTACGATGGACTGTACGGAAAGGGTGGGCCGGTAGGCGGCGATGGGGGTCGGCGGACAGCAGCGCCCCCGTGAACGGCTGGTGCGCCGCGCCATGCGCTCACAGACGCGGCGGCTGACCATTGCCGCGGCCACGCGGCCCAGGCTCCCCGCCATTCTGCGCAGACCCTATACCAAGGTCTTCAGCTTCTTCGGCGCTCTGATCATCACGGGAACCGCGCTGCTGCTTCTGCCGTGGGCCACCGTGGACGGCGCGGGGACGGACCCGCTCACGGCCCTGTTCACGGCCTCATCCGCAACGTTCGTCACGGGCCTGATTGTTGTCGACACGGGCACGTACTGGTCGGTCTTTGGGCATATCGTCATCCTTGCGCTGATAGAGATCGGTGGGCTGGGCTACGTGGCGGGGCTGGCGCTGATCTTCTTCGGCAGGGATCGGCGCGCGTCTCTGGCGGATCGGCAATCCCTGCGCGCAACCTTCGGCGGCGGCAATCTCGGCAGTGTCAGCAGAGAGGCCAAGCAGGTCGTCCTGGTGTCGCTTGGTCTGCAGGCGGCGGGCTTTGTTGTTCTTGTGCCGGGGTTTGCGCTGGCGGGGCTGGACACGCCCGCGGCGCTCTGGAACGCCGTCTTCCATGCCGTGTCCGCCTTCCATAACGCCGGCTTTGACGTGACCGGCGGCACTGCGAGCCTTTTTGAGTACCGCCAGTCCCCGGCGGTGATCGGCCCGATCACCGCGCTGTCCTTCATTGGCGCGACCGGCGCGACGGCGATCATTCTGGTGGCTGGCAGACGGCGTTGGAAAACGCTTCCTTTGGATGTCAAGCTGGTGCTTGCGGGGATGGGCGGCGTGACCGTCGCTGGGTTCCTGGGCATCATGATCACCGAGTGGACCAACCCGGCGACGCTGGGCTCTCAGCCCATTCTGAACCGCGTGTGGGACAGCCTTGTGCTGGCGGCCGGGAACCGCACCTCGGGATTCAGCACGTTCAGCCTTGAGGCCGCGCGCTCGCAGACGCTGTTTCTGCTGATCTGGCTCATGCTCATCGGCGGGGCGGCGGGCTCCATGACCGGCGGCATCAAGGTCAACGTCTTCATGGTCATGTTCATATCCGTGCTGACGAGCATTCGCGGAATGACGCGCGCCGCCGTCTTTGGCCGGGAGATTGCGGATGCGCAGGTGCGGCGAGCGATGGCGATCGCGACGTTCGCCTTTGTGTGGGTGAACGGCATGGCCCTGCTGCTCAGCCTGGTGGAGGGGCTGCCGTTCGTCCACATCCTCTTTGATGAGGTGTCGGCCTTTGGACTTGTCGGACTGTCCACCGGCGCCATCGCGCAGATGTCCGATTTCGGGAGAATTGTGATCATCGTGTCCATGTTCGTTGGCCGCTTCGCCCCCTTCTTCATTGCGCTGGAGCTTTCGCAGAGAGAGAGAAAGGCCCTTTATCGCTATCCCAGTGAAGAGGTTAGGATAGGGTAGTGTGAGCGCGTAGCGGGGGAGAGGTGACGTGGCGAAGGGGCAGGTTGCCGTTCTGGGGCTTGGCAGGTTTGGGCAGCGTGTGGCGCGCGGCCTGACTGTCAAGGGCACGGACGTCCTGGCGATCGACAGAGATGCCGATCGCGTGAAGGAGGCCGCGAGCCTCCTTCAGCACGTGATGATGGCCGACATCACTGACCGCGATACCCTCGTTGAGTTGAGCGTGCCGGACTCGGAATCGGTCATTGTTGCCGTTGGCAGCGATATCCAGACCAGCCTCCTGACGACGGTTCTTCTCAAGACGCTCAAGGTCAATGAGATTGTCGCCCGGGCGCGGGATGAGCTGCACGGCCATGCCCTGACACAGTTGGGCGCGGACAGGGTGGTCTTTCCGGAGCTTGATACGGCGGAGCGCCTGGCGCACAGCCTGTCATTCAAGGCGGTGCAGGACTACTTTGCGCTTGGCCCCAACTATGGCATCAGCACCGTCGTGGTTGATGACACGAACGCCGGCCGGACCATAGAGGATCTCGGCCTCGTTCATCGTCAAAGCGTGAATGAACTGAGCGTCGTCCTGGTCATCCGCAACAAGACGCAGGCGCTGATTCAGCCGGATCGTTTTGAAAAGCTGCTGCGCGGCGATGTGCTTGTTCTGGCGGGCCTTGATCGGGAGTTTGAGCGGCTGCAATTGGGGCAGGCTGACGGCAATGCGGATGACAGGCGTTGACCGCCGTATGGCGGCGCGTTACAGTCTGACCCGTTGCGGATGCGTGCAGGGCTGTACCGGAACGATGGAGTGAGGGAATGACTCAGATCAGCGATCACGTCTATGCGTGCCACATTGCGGATGCGCACTACATGCACCCGGGCGGAACCAACGTGTACTTCATTGGCGATCCGTCACGGGAGATGCTTCTGCTCGACACCGGCGAGCATGACCGTTCCTGGACGAAACAGATACTCGAATACTGGCAGGGGCTGGGGTCTCCCTCCATCACCGGTATTTTAATTTCTCACGGACACCGCGACCACATCGGCGGCCTGGATCGAATTCAGGAGGCGATGGGCGCGCCTGTGCGCTGCCATCCCAAGCTGGCAAAGGAGTTGCGGCAGGTTCTGGGGAATCAGGATGAGATTGTGATCCCTCTTAAGTCCAGGGAAATGCTGCATGCCGGAGGGGGCGTCGCGCTCCGCGCGCTGTTCACCCCGGGTCACGCGATCGACCACGTCTGCTTCCACCTTGCCGCGGAGCGCGTGCTCTTCACGGGCGACACGATCCTGGGCGCGTCATCGTCATCCGTCTCTGATCTTTTTGAATACATGAGGACCCTGGGCAAACTGGCGAAGCTGCGTGTGGACACCGTCGCCCCCGCCCATGGTCCCGTTGTCCCGCCGCCCCGCGGCCGCCGCCTCGTCGCCTGGTACATGTCCCATCGACAGGAGAGGGAGGATCAGGTGCTGGGCGCGCTTGGCAAGGGCATTGAGAAGGTCGATGACATGGTCAAGGACATCTATCCCAAGAATCTGAAGCGAGACTTGAGGCGCGCGGCGGCCGGCAACGTCCGCACGCACCTGGACAAGCTCAGGAAAGAGGAGCGCGTTGCGGAGGCGGAGGCCACGTTCCGCCTGACGCGGTGAACGCGGGGAGGCGGGCGTGACGGAAGCGGCGCCGAACTGCATTTTCTGCAGGATTCGGGACGGCGGGATACCGGCCGATTTCCTCTATCGCGACGATCACGCCTACGCCATCCGTGACATCAGCCCGCGCGCGCCCGTTCATATCCTGATCATTCCGGCGGAGCACATTCCCAGTGTCTCCGAACTCACCGATGATCAGCTTCCGATCATGGGAACCCTGACGGGCATTGCCAAGCGGGTGGCCGTCTCAGAGGGCATTGCCGATACCGGGTATCGCCTGGCCGTCAACATTGGCCCGGATGCGCACATGACGGCGCCGCACCTGCACCTGCACCTCATCGGCGGCCGGGAACTGGGCGCAGAGGGTTAGGGCGCATGGCCGCGCGGGGGCGGGGACGCTCATGAAAAGTCTTCGGCGGCCGGCCGGCCCGGGCGCATGGCCCGGGCGGTTTGGGGCGCTGTTTGGAGGCAGGGGTGATCTGCCCGCCGCCAGGACGATCCTCGTTCCGGTTGTCGGCTCCGCGATGGACGCCGCGGCGCTCAAGGTGGCCGGAGAGGTTGCCCGTGGCTCCGGCGGCCGCGTGCACGTTCTCTACATCATTGAGGTTCCCCGTGCCGTCCCGCTGGATGACCCCATGGATTTCCATGTCAGCAGGGGCGAGCGCGTCCTGCGTGATATTGAGAACGGCTGGCCGCACCGCAAGACGCGCCTTGTGACGGAGTTGCTGCAGGCGCGGCAGGCCGGCCCTGCCATTGTGACGGAGGCGATTGAGCGCGGCGCGGATCTGGTGATCATGGGTATTGACCATGAGCGGCGCTACGGCGACTATACGCTGGGCGCAGCCACCGCCCACGTCCTGCAGCATCTGCCGCTGGCGGTCTGGATTATGCGCGCGCCAATCGATCAGAATGGAACCCGATGACTGTTCGTCGTGAGAAGCCCGGGCGGAGACGATGAAGTTTCTGATCATGGGGTGCGGGCGCGTGGGCTCCGGCCTTGCGCGCAGCCTGACGGACGAGGGACATGACGTGACCATCATGGACATTCGTCAGGAGGCCTTTCTGCGGCTCCCCACGCTGTTTCGGGGAACGGCCATCATCGGCAGCGGCCTTGACCTGATGGCGCTGCGCCGCGCCGGCGTCGAGGGGGCGGATGTGTTCATTGCGGTGACGCAGGGCGACAACAGAAATCTCATGGCGGCGCAGGTCGCCCGGCACATCTTTCACGTGCCGCGGGTCATCGCGCGGGTTTATGACGACAGCCGCGCCGAGATTTTTCGGGAGCTTGGCCTCGAGACGCTGAGCTCTCCCCGGCACGTGATCGGACTCATGCGTGAGATGGTCTTTGGCCAACCGGACGCGCAGGCGGAAACGGGCTGACGCCATGTATGTGATCGTTGCGGGCGGCGGCAAGGTTGGCTTTGCCCTGTCGCAGTCTCTTTTGGCGAACGGGCATGAGGTGCTGTGCATAGAGAAAGACGCGCGCCGCTGCGCCGTCATCGTGGAGGACCTCGGCAGCGCCACCTTTCAGGGGGACTGCTGCGAGGTGAGCGTGCTGGAGGAGGCGGGGACGGGCAGGGCGCAGGTGTTCGTCGCGGTGACCGGGGATGATGAGGACAACCTCATCGCCTGTCAGGTCGCCAAGCGGCGTTTTCATGTGCCGCGCACCGTGGCCCGGATCAATGATCCAAAGAACCGGGAGATCTTCAGCATCCTTGGCGTTGACGCCACCGTGAACTCCACGGACGTGATCATGTCCCAGATTGCGCAGGAGATGCCGACGCATCCCCTGACGCAGGTCGTCTCCCTGCGGGGCACCGGGCGTGAGCTGTGCCAGGTTGAGGTGACGGAACGGTCCCCGCTGTTGGGACAGAGCCTCAACGCCCTTGAGCTGCCGGGGGAGAGCGAGATCATCCTGATTGTCGATCAGGACCGTAAAGTGAGCACGCCGTCATCCGGAATGAGGCTGCATGCGGGACAGATTGTGCTTGCCGTCACGCGCGGCGAGGATGAGGACGCGCTGAGGGAAGCGCTGGCCGGCGTGGCGCCGGATTAGGCGCGGAACCGTTCCAAAACGAACGGACCCCCGCCCTTTGGGCGGGGTTCCGTCATCGTTCTGGCGTGTGGAACGAACGAAACTAGGTCGCGGGGGAATGAGGCCCATCGCCGCGCGTGTGGCGGATCCAGTCCTGCATCTCCTGGCCCGCCCGCATGGCCGCGTCGCGTCCCTCGGCAATCGCGTCACGCAGGGCCTCATTGCTGGTCTCACCGAGGTTGCGCGCCCGCTCTCGCAGGCCAAGCGTCCGGCTCCGAATATCGGCTCGGGACTCTGAGCCGGACTGGGGCGTGAACAGAATGCCGAGCACCACCCCAACAATCGCCCCGGACACAATTCCCAACAGGAACGTCAGGGCGTTTCCGTTATCTTCCCGATCAATCATCGCGCTGCTCCCCGCCCGGGTGTCTCGCCGTCTCGCCGGGCTTTTGAACCCAGTATAGAACAATTTTAAAGAAGATGCTCGAAGGTTGGCCGCAACCCGGGCCGATAGGAGATGAAAGACAGCCAGTCGTATTGGGCGGAATGCTCAAGCGTTCGGGGGCAATCCAAGCCGATGAGACCTGAGTGGCGTCAACCTCTGCGCCGCTGCCCAAACCTCCGCAGGACGCGAGCGCCCTGGCGGATGCCGCTGTAGAAACTGATCACCGGAACGGCCGGCTTGATGATGGCGTCCGTCACAAGGCGAGTCGACGTCCTCACATCGCCCGTTGTTCCGCGCAGATTCACAAGGACGGGCTTGACGGCGCGATAGAGCCCGACGGCGACGAAGATGATCGCGAGAAAAGCGATGATGCCAAGCACGCCCCAGACGATGATGATGATGTCACGAATGATCGCAATAACGTCGGTCAAGGAAGTACTCCGCAGGTGTGCTCGCCCAGTTAGTATTGGACATCACCCCGTGAATTGCCAGATGCGGAGCGGCGGATCATGCCGGCAGCACGCTGTAGATCCGCACGCCGGGGTTCTCATACGCAAGGCTCAGGCGTGGATGCCGCTCCAGCGCGGCGACGGTCCCGGGAGCGTAGTAAGCCCTCTCCGTCTGCCCAACCAGGACGTACCCCACGTCATACCGATCCAGAATCTCACTGATGACCAGCGGGGAGCCGGAAGCGTAGAGGAGAATCACGTCGCGCTGCCGCGCCTCTATGGATTCCTCCGCAATGCCGATGCCCCGCTGCTGCGTCTGGTGCCAGGGCCAGCCGATAATCACCGGCAGCCCCGCGTACACCGCCGCGCGCGACTGTATCCGGAAATAGGGCGAGTCATCCGGCCCCATCGGCAGTCCGGCCTCCGCGATGACGGGCAGGCCCCGCGCGTTGCCCCGAAGCCAGAGCAGGGCGTCCCGCTCATGCCGCAGCGTGATCTCCGTCGCGTGGATGTCCGGATAGGACCCGTCCTGCATGAAGGCCATGCCGTCCAGCGTCAGGTCGATGCCGGTGTCAATCCGATCCGCGAGCCGATCCCGCGTGCCGAGCACCGGATAGATGGACACGGCAAGGATCACGATTGCCAGCCCGCCGTAGAACGGCAGGCGGTAGATCCGGCTGATTCCGGGCATCCTGATCGCGCCTGCCCCCGGCCTGATGAGCCACCACAACAGGTACGCGCCGGAGATGCCCAGGAGAATCCACGCCTGCAGGTACACGCGGAAGATCGTGTTCATCCGCGCCAGATGATCCTGCACGGCGACGACGTCAACGGCGGCAATCAGCCCAAAGGCAAGCGCCGCCGCCCCCCAGGCGAGCCGCAGCGGCAGGGAAATCCGTGATGACATCGTGAGCAGTGCCGCCGCCAGCGCAATCACCCCCGTCAGGGCGGTGTTTCCGTATCCCGCGATGAACATCAGCGCCGCGCCAATCACAAGCGCGCCGCCTCCAATCGTCCAGCTTGTTCTGACCATGAACACGCGGCCGCTGTCGCCCGCGGGCCACAGGCGGGCGCGCGCATCCCGCAGGATCGTGCAGATGCCGGCGTCGCGCAGGCCCAACGCCAGGGCGGCGCCGGGACGCAGTGAAACAATCACGATGAGGAGCGGAAGGCCGAAGATGGCGGCCATGGACCGGATCGGCGTCTGCTCATGACTCATGACGATCTCCGTGTAGAAGGCCGCATTTGTCGCGTGATAGGGCGCAAAGAGCAGGACGCTCACAAGAAGAAGCGCCGCCGCCGCGCCTCCCCCCCATTTGAGAGCAACGGCGATGCGGTCGCCGCGGGCCAGACGCGCGACGGTGATTGTGGCGATCGCCGCGAACAGATACGTGGGATAGTCCCAGGAATGCGCCGCAAAGAGCGCGCCGAGTGTCAGGGCGAGCGCGCCGAAGGGCAGGAGCAGGGACAGACGATGCCGCCGGGAGTGGATTGCGAGCGCAACGGCCAGGCTCAGCCCCAGCGCGAGCAGCGCGAAGGGCATTGCGAATACGTGCGCGTGCGGATCCGCGAATAGAAACGAGAAGAACGGGAACTCCGTGATGCTCAGGGTGCCCGGCACGTCGATCATGCGGCTTGAGCGCCAGTAATCGAAATCTCCCCCCGTCAGGGCGGACCCGGCCGCGAGAATGGCCTCGATGACCCCGCCGCCGTCCGCGCCCGCAAGCGCGGCGCGTGCCTCCCGAATGGCGGACGCGCCAACCTGCAGCAGGCCATCGAGATTCCCGGCAATGCCAACCATGAGCCCGGCGGCAACACCGACGAACAATGACCCCACGCCCGGCAATCGGGATGTTCCGATGCGTCTGATCGTCGCTTCGGTAAGGTTGACGCCAATGGAAACCACGCCGCAGACGGTCAGCGTCCAGAACAGGGGAATCGCCAGATTGACCGCGTATTCAGGCACGGCGCCCGTGAGTCGAATGAGCGCCGCGACAATGAAATGCCCAAAGTAGTAGTAGTTGAGATGCCCCCCCGCGAACCAGGGGTCATAGGGCGGCATGAAGGATGAGCGCGCAACGGCGGTCAGGTAGGAGACGTCCATCGGCTTCTCGCCGCCGCGGTAGGGGTGCCAGAGGTCCGGATTGGCCGCGCGCAGCGCCGCAAGCGCAAGAAAGAGCGCAAGAAAAAACACCTCGCAGGTCAGGAGCCACCGCCACCGAAGGCGTATCAGCGTCAGGAGTTCCCTTCGTGTTCGGTAGGCCACAAGGGCGGAGGCCGCGGCGAGGACGCACACGGCCGCAAGCACGCTCACACGGGAGAACGGCATGATCTGCAGTGAGGCCGGCAACCAGGACAGATAGCCCACAATCAGCAGGGACAGCGCCTTGCCCGGCAGGTAGCCGTGATCGGGCAGGGGGCGGAAGACGCGCGTCGCCAGGGGAAAACCCGCGAGGGCGATGCCCTGCACGGCAAGAAGCCAGAACAGGATCTCGATTCCGGAGCCGCGTCCGGTGACCGGCAGCATATCCGTCCACGTCCCCCCCGCGTCCTGCGCCACCGCCAGGTCCGCGCTCATCAGCAGTGAGGGGGCTGAGGACCGCCCATCGTCCTGCGGCGCCGCGGGGAGGCCCGCCGAGAGCATCCGCGCGATCTCATCCGGGGGCAGCGCGGTTACCCTGCGGAACAGGATGGGTTTGGGGCGTTCGTAGACCGTGAAGCTCTCATCCGCCGGGCCGAGATTGAGAACCAGGCCGGGCGTTCCGCCGTCGATGAGCGCGGGTGACGACACCTCGAAACCCAGATGGCGGATCGTCTCATTCATGAACGACACGCCAAGCAGCGCGGGATAGGCGGTTTCAACGCGCTCAACCTCGAAACCCAGCCGCCCGCTGAACAGGCCCTCGTAGTACGCCCGCATCACGGGGAACCGCTCCGGAAACCGCGTGACGGAGCCGTAGCCCCGGTTGCTGAACATGTAGATGTACTCGGACCGGCCCAACACATCCGTCAGGTGTTCAACCTTTCCGGGATTGTCGGGCCAATAGACCTCCACGTCCGTGGCGGCGTAGAGTTCCTCGCCGGGGAACCGTTGATCCCACGCCTCCGTCGCAATCGTTGCGCCCGAAGTCACGTTCCCCCGAATCCATTCGCCCATCCGGTCGACGGGATGTACCCCGCCGAACACCGTCGTCAGGGCAAGCGCGTAGAACGCCGTGGGGACGATGACCAGGCCCGCCAGCGTCATTGCTGCCCAGCCCCCGGGCCGTCCGAGCCGCGCAAGCAAACCCATGGCGCTGATGACGGCAAACGCGGCGGCGATACAGAGCACGGGGTAGAGGGGCAGGAGATAGCGCATGAATTTGACCTGCTGCGCGCCGAGCCAGAGAAACGGGATGAGCAGGCTCAGGATGAGCATTGTCTCTACAAGGTCGCGGCGTTTCCCGGCCGCGCGCGAGCCGATCAGCGCGGCGCCCGTGAGCGCCGCGATCCCCAGCGGCGCGCCCAGCCCCCACACGATGACGTTGCGCAGATGGTAGGTCCACGGCGCGGTGTCGATGTACTGAATGGTGAACGGCAGTTCAACCGCGCCGCCGGCCATCTGCGCCTGCTGCCAGACGTCGGCTGAATAGGTGGCCCAATCGATGAGCGCGTACGGTTGCCCGACGAGAAAAGCGGCAAGCGTCAGCAGCCCCGCCGTCATGGCCTGCCTCAGCGCGCGCCGCGCCGCGCCCCCGTCCTCCGCGTTCCTGGCCGCGGTCCACAGAAAGGCCAGCCATGCAAAGACCGCGGGCAGCGCAAAGACGATGGCTGTCGCCTTTGTCGCGACGGCCATGCCGAGCAGGATGCCGGCAAGGTATCCCATCCGTGGATTCCGCGACCGCAGGAAGGAGATGGACGTCAGCAGGCTGGCGATCAACAGCGTGGTCATCAGGGGATCGACGGTGTAGTAGTGGCTCAACTGAATTGGCAGGGCGGCAAGGGCATAGAACGCCGCGGCCAGGAAGCCGATCAGCGGGCCGTAGACCGTGCGGCCAATCCGCGCAATGAGAATGACGGTGACGGTGTCCGCGGCGCCGGACGCCGCGCGCCACAGCACGTGCCGCGACGGAACGATATCGTTCAGTTCACGCAGCAGATCGCCAAGCCATCCGATTGCCGCCAGCAGAATGAGGGGCAGTGATCCGTAATTGAACCAGCCGGGGTTGAGTGGACTCTCCGGCGAGAAGAACTCGCCCAGGGAGCGGGGCAGGCCGAGTGATGTGGTGAAGGACTCTATCGGCCACTCATCCGGGTGAAAGTTGCCCCAATCGAGGCCGTACAGCCTGAGGCCGAGCGCGAGCGCGGCCAGACCCGCGTACGGGGTCAGAGTCCGGAAACGGAGGGCAGACAATGTTCGACGCGGGACTCAGGCATGCCCGCGCCGGCGGCAGATGCCGGCTGTGTCCCTAGAGTCCCCTGCGCGCCATGTACTGCGCCAGATCAGCAACCCGGCAACTGTATCCCCATTCATTGTCATACCACGCAAGCACCTTCACCATGTTGCCCCCGATCACAATCGTTGAGAGCGAATCCAGTATGGCGCTGTGCGGATCCCCGCGAAAATCGGAGCTGACCAGCGGCTCGTCGGAGACGTCCAGGACGCCCGCCATGGATGACGCGGCGGCCTCACGGTACGCATCGTTGACCTCTTCCGCCGTCGTCTCGCCGTCGATCTCGGCGGTGAAGTCCACGATCGATACGGTTGTCGTGGGCACGCGGTACGCCAGCCCGTGGATGCGCCCGTTCAACTCCGGCAGGGCGAGTCCAACCGCCCGCGCGGCGCCCGTGGACGTTGGCACAATGTTGGCCGCAGCCGCGCGCGCCCGCCTCAGATCATCGTGCACCTGATCCAGGATCTTCTGATCGTTCGTGTAGGAATGGATGGTGGACATCAGCCCCTTGCGCACCGTGAAACGGTCATGCAGCACCTTTGCCACAGGCGCGATGCAGTTCGTGGTACAGGAGGCGTTGGAGATGATGCGGTGGACTGACGGGTCATAGCGCTCATCATTGACCCCAAGCACGACGGTCAGGTCCTCATTCTTTGCGGGGGCGGAGATGATGACCTTTCGCGCGCCGCCCTCCAGGTGCCCCGCGGCCCTGGTGGCGTCCGTAAAGATGCCGGTGGACTCGACAACGATGTCAACGCCGTGATCGCCCCACGGGATTCGGGACGGATCACGCTCCGCGACCACGGTCACCGTATGGCCGTCGATGGAGATGCCGTCCTCCATTGCCTCGACCGTGCCGGGGAAACGGCCGTACGTGCTGTCATATTTCAGGAGGTGGCTGTTCGTTTCGGCATCGGTCAGGTCATTGACGGCGACGACTTCAAGGTCATCCGGATGTCTCTCCATCGTGGCCTTCAAAACCTGCCGGCCAATGCGGCCAAAGCCGTTGATGCCAATTCGAGTCGCCATGGTCCCCCTCCGTGCCGGCGTCCGGCCTCTTCCCCTGTCCCTGCGCCGATTCTACAGGATATGACCCATCCGGCGGCGCAGGGCAATCAGCGCGCGCTCCGCGGCAGGTTTGGCGCGCCGTACCGCGCGCCGCGCCCCAGTTGCTCCTCAATGACAAGTAGCCGGTTGTACTTGGCCGTGCGCTCTGAACGGGCGGGCGCGCCCGACTTAATCTGCCCGGCCCCGGTCGCCACGGCCAGATCCGCAATTGTTGTGTCCTCAGTCTCGCCGGACCGGTGGCTGATCATCACGCCATAGCCCGCGTTCCGCGCCAGATCGATGACGTCCATCGTTTCCGTCAGCGTGCCGATCTGATTCAGTTTGATCAGAATCGCATTCGCCGCTCCCTCACGGATGCCGCGCTCCAGAAACTTACGGTTCGTCACGAACAGGTCGTCGCCGACCAGTTGGACCTTGTCGCCAAGTTCCTGCGTGAGCGTCTGCCACCCGTCCCAATCGTCTTCGGACAGGCCGTCCTCGATGCTGACGAGCGGGTAGGCGGCCGTCCAGTCCCGGTACGTCTCCACAAGCTCGTCCGGGGTGACTGCGCGGCCCTCCCGCTCGAGGGCGTAGGCGCCGCCGTCCCGCGCCAGCTCGGTCGCCGCCACGTCCAGCGCCAGGTGGCAATCGATGCCCGGACGCAGGCCGGCGTTCTCAACGGCCTGCATGATCAGGTCCGGCGCGGCGCGATTGGACGGCAGTGACGGGGCATAGCCGCCCTCGTCACCGATGTTCACGTTATGGCCCTGCGCGCGCAGCAGCGCGCGCAGGGCGTGATAGACCTCCGCGCCCATCCGCAGCGCCTCCGCGAATGTCGGCGCGCCCAGCGGCGCGAGCATGAACTCCTGAAAATCTGTCGAATCCGCCGCGTGCGCCCCGCCGTTCAGGATGTTGAAGAACGGAACGGGCAGGTGACGGGCGTTGCTGCCCCCCAGATACCTGTACAGCGGCATGCGCTGAGACGCCGCCGCCGCGCGCGCCACGGCAAGTGAGACGCCCAGAATGGCGTTTGCGCCAAGCCGTCCCTTGTTGGGCGTGCCGTCGAGATCGATCAGCGTTTGATCAATCATGGCCTGATCGCGGGCGTCCATGGAGAGGATCGCGTCCGTGATCTCCGTCTCGACATTGGCGGCGGCCTGCAGGACTCCGCGTCCGCCGTAACGAGTGGAGTCGCCGTCGCGGAGTTCAACCGCCTCCATTGCGCCCGTGCTTGCTCCGGATGGCACTCCCGCCGCGCCCTCTGATCCGTCAGCCAGCCGTGCCGTGACGCGCAGGGTGGGGTTGCCGCGGGAGTCCAGAATCTCCCGCGCCCGCAGGCTCTGAATTGCGCTCATGCGTCCCCCCGGCCTGCGGCAAGGGCCACGGCCAGATCCACAGCTTCCTCCGGCGTGGCGACGCGATGCGCCTGCGTATCGACACGCCCGTCGATTTCAAGATTCCAGCTGTTGACTGCCACGACGGGTATTCCCTCGGCGAGCGCGAGTGACATTTCATTCAGCGTGCCGTAGGACCCGTCAATGGCGATCACCGCCCGGCCCGCCCGCACGACCATGGCGTTCCTGACGTATCCCAGTCCGGTGGGGATGCGCACAGTGACGTATCGGTTCGCGTCGGCCGCACGGTATGAGGGCAGGATGCCGACGGTCAGCCCGCCCGCCTCAGCCGCCCCCTTGCAGACAGCTTCCATCACGCCGGAGAGCCCTCCACAGACCACACCCATGCCTCGCTCGGCAAGCAGACGTCCCACGGTCTCAGCCGTCCTGAACGACGTGGGATCGGGGGCGGAGCCGCCAATGACGGCGATGAGTGTGGCAGCGTCCATGGCGATTGTTCTTTCTTTCACTATAGCATCGGCGCGACGGCCGCCGCCGCTCATTCCCGCCCCGCGTCAGCCAGGCTGCGTATCGTCAGGGTTCCCGCCGCCGGCCGCCGGGTCAGGGGGGCCATGGGCATGATCATGAGAGCCGCGTCCCGCACATCCCCGGACGTATTATCAAAGAGCAGCGTTCCGTGGCCGTCAGCATCGATCTCCATCGGCGTGACTGCCGCCATGCCCGCGTCGTTGACCGTCATCAGGCGAACGGCGTAGTCCTGTCGGACGAGGCCGTTGCTGTAGAAGAAGCCCTGCGGCGTCCATCCGCCGCGCGCGCCCTCCGCCACGGCGGATGTGTCCGGTGAAACGGCCTGTGCGGGAACATCAGTGAAGCCCCACGCGAAGTTGATGCCCGGCAGCCAGGCCCCCCCAACGGAGACGCCGTCCAGACTGATGGCCTGATCTGTAATGTACAGGAGGCGGAAGACGACCTCGCCCCCCGCGTACTCTCCCAGATCAAAATCCACCGGCGTCCATTCAGGGTAGATTCCCTCACCGCTGGCGCCGGTCAGCCCCGGCCCGAGCAATGAGCCAAGCAGGGCGAAATCCGCGTTCTCGGTCATTCCGGCGGAACGCAGAACGGCCCATGTTGCGCCGTCGTCTGCGGAGCCAAGCGCATACGCATAATCCCAGTCCCTTTCCGTGTCGTAGCGCAGCAGAAGGGTCAGGACGGCGTCGTTCGAGTCGACTGCGCGCAGATCAAAGGACCGCGTGAGCGAGTAGGCGGCCAGATCGCCGCCGCCGGCGTGCCAGAAAGCCCCGCGCGCGTCATCCATCTGCGCCGTGAGCGGCGTTGTGGCGTCACCCCGGAACTCGATCTCGTACGCGCCGCGGTCCAACGTGAGATCGATATACGTTGGCGCAAACTGTGTAAACGAATAGGAGCGCTCGCCCTCCGCGCTCAGGCGGACTGTCGGTTGCGCCATGGCGGTGAGCCCCGAGTATGGGCTGAGGTCTGAGCGCCCGGCGAGATAGTTCGCCTCCCCCCAGTCGGCAAGGAATTGAAGCGCGTTGATGTCATGCCCCGTTCGGTTCAGGTATGCGGTGATGCCGTCCAGTCCGTTGCCCGGCTCAGACACAAATCCGCCCAACGCGCCCGCGTCATCGGCGTAGCGCTCCCGCAGGTAGCGCATGATCAGGCCGGCGCCGGCATAGTTGCATGCCGCTGCGCCGTTCAGGGCGGGCCAGGCCATGACGTGCGTGGGCGGACAGGACTCAAGAAAATACTCGGCAGATCCCGCGTTCGCAAGGTCATGTTCCATCAGCATGGAAAGCCCCTCACTGACCCATGTTGATTCGTCCGGGTCCACCAGATGGAGCAGGGCGTGCTGCAGCTCATGCCCAACAAGGCCATCGTATCGGGCGTTCCGCGGATCGCCCGCCGCGCCGCTGGCCGCGTGGAGATACAGAATGAGGCGCCCGTTGGCGTGCGGATTGACGGCGGTCGGATAGAGGTCCGTGGAGTCGAAATACCCCAGAACGCCCCTGATACGCGCGTGGAGCAGAGTTATGCGCGGCTCCTCTCCAATGAGGGAATCAAATCCCAGCCGGCTCATGACGAGCGGACAGATCCGTTCCTCGTACCGCGCCGCCGCCTCGACGAACACGGAGCAGGGGATATCGAGGCTCTCCTGCGCGTAGAAATCGGCATGATCCGTTACCGCGCACAACCGCGCCCGGATCGTCATCCGCTTCCCGCCCCCAAGGTCAAACGCGGTGAACTCCCTGACATCGCCAATCGCGTCCCGTTCCGGCAGCGGATGCGGGCTGAGATCGGCATCCGGCCGCACGGCATGCGCAATGCTGAAGATGTCCAGCGGCGGCGCGGTCAGGGTCTCAAAGGTGAGCGTCTCTCCATCGTCCATGGGCGTGGCGGTGACGATGGTCTCAGGGGTTGGCGGCGGGGCCGGCGCGGCGTTGCCCGGGGGCGATGTCTCACCGGCGCGCTGCGCTGCGTCGTTCGTCTGCAGGGGAGTCGGCGGAGGAGTTGGTGTCGCGCTGGCTACGGGATGCGCGGTGGGGGCGGGCAGCGGCGTGTCATTCGCGTCGCCGCCGCACGCCGCGGCGATGACAAGGAGCGGCATGACGCCGCAGGCGGTTGCGACAAGCGTGATGATGCGGCGGAGAATCATACGGGGCCGCGCCCGTTGAACTCATTCATCGCCTGCTCCACGCCGTTCTGCGCGATCGTTTCCATGCAGTCAGCAGCCCGCTCCATCACTGCGTCAAGCCGTTTCTGTTCATCAGGACGAAATCGTGAGAGAACATGCCCAATGGCATTGGTGTCGCTGTCATCCGGGCGGCCAACGCCGATGCGCAGCCGCGGAAAGTCCTGCGTTCCCAACGCGCTGATGATCGAGCGCATGCCGTTGTGGCCGCCCGCGCTCCCGTACGGCCTCAACCGAATCATGCCGAGCGGCAGGTCCATCTCATCAATGACGATCAGGATGGAGTCAAGGCGGCGGCCAAACCGGCGGACAACGGGCGCGACCGCGTCCCCGCTGGCATTCATGAACACGCCGGGGAGAATCAGACGGATGTCCCTGCCTGAGAGCGCGCCGCGTCCAACGACGGATCCGTTGGGCCTCTGCTGAAACTCAATGTCATGACGCCGGGCCAGCCGCTGCACGGCCATTGCGCCCGCGTTGTGGCGCGTGTTGGCGTA
>JAAXGS010000077.1 GCA_012271225.1 Dehalococcoidia bacterium
GAACGCGCCCGCGTCAACGCCCACTGGCAGGGGCAACAAGAAGAACCGCCCGCAACGGCCCCTGAGGAACCGGAGGAGGCTGACGCGGCCACTGCAGAAGAATCACCCGCAGTGACGATGGAAGTGCCCGCCCAGCCGGCAGAACAGCCAGAACCCCCGCCGGCTGAGCCTGCGGCAGCGCCATCGCAAACCGACGCGCCTGAGGCTGAGGCTGTGCCGGCGCAGGCTGAAGCATCACTGCAGCAGCAAGCCAGGGAGGTGGCGTCTCGTTCGAAGGAGATCGCGGCAGACGGCGCACGCAAGGCCAAGGACGGCGCGCGCAAGGCCTGGGACAGCGCGCGCAAGGCCGTGAACGATGCCCAAATCCCCGAACGGGGCCGACGCCTCTGGAGATCCATCTCAAACTCCATCAGCAGGCGCAGGGGCGGCGGAGGCAGCAACTCGGACAGCGATCCGTCGTGACGCGGTTGCACGGGACGCATGCGGGGCGTAGTTGGCCGCGCCCCGCCGGGAGAGCGCATTGGATCCGGCCGTAGTCGAGCGGGCGCGGCAGATCCTCATCCCCATTGCGCGGAGCAGGCAGCGCATCACGTATGGGCAGTTCGCGGCGCAGCTTGCCGATCCGGAAATCACAGCCATGAATACCGCCCCGCTCCTGTCTCGCGTGTGTGAGGTGGAGGCAGAGGCGGGCCGTCCGCTGCTGGGTGTCGTCGCCGTCAACAGCCACAACAGGCGGCCGGACGCCGCGCTGTATGACCTTGTCCGGGAACTGCGCGGCTGGGACGGCGACGATGAAGAGGTCTATCTGAAAGAATTGGCGCTGACCTATGACTACTGGCGGCCTGTTTAGCCGCGGGAATCTCTCGCTACCAGAACAACACCAATGTCCACAGGATGACAACCATGCCCATAGAGTTGCGTGATCTGGCCCGGCTGCCCCCGTCCATTGAGAACATGGCGTTCTCCAAGATTCGCATGGAGCGCCTGCCAGAGGAGGAGGCCGCGCGATTCTTCAACGGGCTGTACCGCGCCGCCCTGCTGTCTCATGACGACGGCGATTGGTCACGCGTCGAGCAGTACCTGGCGGAATGGGAGCGAGACCTCGTCTCACGCGTGAATCCGTCCGCGCTCTCCTTTGACCGGTCTCCATGGACGCCCTTTGCCGGGCCCCTTACGGCGGCCCGCATCGCGCTGGTGACCACTGGCGGCGCTTATTTGAGGGACGGGCATGAGCCGTTTGTGGATGACGATCCATCGTTCCGCGTGATTCCCGCATCAATCCCGCCGGCTGATCTGGCCATCTTCCATGAGCACTACGACACGTCCAATGCGCAGCGGGACATCAACGTCATCTTCCCAATTGATCGGCTGCGGGACATGCAGTCGGACGGAGCCATCGGCTCACTGGCCGCAGAGGCCTACGGTTTTATGGGGTACATCGTCGGCGACAACATCCCCCGGCTGATGGAGGACACCGCGCCGGCGGTGGCGCGCCGCCTTGCGGCGGACAACGTTCAGGCCGCGCTGATCGGCACGACCTGACCGGTGTGCAATCAGTCCGGCGGGCTGATCGCGCGGGTTCTGGAGGAGCACGGCATCGCCACGGTTGTGGTGCAGCAGGGGCTGCAGCAGCCCATGCGCATCAAGCCGCCGCGCTCCCTGTACGTCAAACACCCCTACGGGCAACCCTTTGGACAGCCGGGGGACATCGATCAGCAGCGAACAATCGTTGAGGACGCGCTGGCGTTGCTTGAGACGGTGACGGAGCCGGGAACGATCACCCACTCGCCCTACCGGTGGCGGCGGGAGGATTTTCACGCCATCCAACGCTCACGAGGCGCGCGCGCCGCCCACTGACGCTCAATCCGGCCTGTAGGCGCGCAACTGAACTTCCATGCCGGGGAGCGCGCAGGCGGCGGGGCCTACTCCTCCTCGGCGGAGTCAGGAGTGGCGTCGGAGTCCGCCTCGGGCCGCGCGTAGTCGAGCGATGCAAGATCATTCTTGAGCCGCCGCGCCATTGGCAGCATCGTGGACGCCGTCATGCCGGCGCCGACGAAACCTCCCAGGAGCGGGATGGCCTTCGCAAGGCTGCGCGTGAATGTGGCCTTGGTAATCTTGACCCCGATGTAGCGCCCCACCCTCTTTGCCAGCACGCGGGAGGCATGGTGCGTCACGGCGTGCGAGGAGAGCTGCTGCAGGCCCTGCTTGGCCGCGCCGACGCCCATCATCGCGCCGATGAACATCGTGATATCGACCTGCGCCGTCTCATCCAGCTTTCCCTCATTGAGCAGGTCCGGCCAGCCGTACAGGTACGCGAGCTGCTGCGTCAGGACGGTCAGGTGGAAGAAGTACTGGGCAAGGTCTGCCGGGATTGTCCCAAGCATCGCAAAGCCGCCGGGGATGCCCGCCGCAAATGAGATGCCGGAGGCGCGGGTCACGTGGCTCCGGATCAGCGCGTTGGCCCTGTGATCTATCTTGTCCGGATCGATGCCGGCCAGGGCGGGGCGTGTGCGAACGGCTTCCTCAATCTGTTCCTCGTCGGCAATGGAGGCCAGGTTGGACCGCAGGAATCTCTCGCGGTTCACGTTCACGCCCGGCACCGCCATCGCCGCGCGCATGACCCGTTGCCAAACACGATCATCCTGACCGGATTCGACAAGCTCCAGAGTGCCGTTCTCGTCCTCCAGGGCTGCGGCTTCTCGTTCAAGCCGTTCTTCCGCCATGGCGACCCTCCCGCGCTGCCTGCGCCTTTAGCCGAATGATACACGCCTCCGCGTATTAGGCAAATGGCATGTGACTAGTACGCGCGGAACAGCCTGCCCCAGGGCGTCTCCAGTGCCTTGCGCGCCCGTCTCCTGCCAATGACGTTGTACCAGTAGCCGTTGAAGTACAGATTGGACGCCAGGTACGACCACGGGGCGATAACCGTGCGCAGAAGCAGACGCTCCAGCCGCTTCAACGGACCCCAATAGATCAGTTTTTGCCCGCGGCTCGCAAAGGTCTCCTCGCTTGCGTTCAACCGCCAGTTGACCTCTGAAACATCCTCTCCAACGACGTCGATCTCGCGCGGATCGCCCGTTCCCAGCCCGGCCTCATGCGCAAGCCGGATGAATTTGATCGACAGCGGGTCCATGCCCATCAGCCGCGCTGAGATCGCGTCGATGGCCACCTGATCCGCCGAGGCCAGCAGGATGTTCTTGGTCTGCCACCGCATCGCGCGGGGGCCCGGGCCGTCCCCCACAAAGGTGCCGTCCATGACGGCAAACAAGCCGGGGTGAATCTCCTTCTGAATCGCCAGCAGGTCAACAAGCGTCTCATGGATCACGGAGTGGGTCCAGTGGCGTCGATGGTTCAGAAGGCCGCCAAAGGCGTTCTTCATCGCGCCCGTCATGGTCGTGAACACGTGGGTCTTGACGGTGGGCAGATGGATGATGTTCGTGCCGGGGAAGAGAACGGGGATCGTCAGTCCCTCGGGAAATATGTCGCCGAGCACCCGCATCGGCGCGCTCGGCTGGTACTGCATCCATTCAACGTCCTCAAGGTGGACGTTGGGGATGCCGTGCTTCTGCACAACGGGCAGATGCTTGTTCCTGACCTCCCCGACCTTCGCGTCCACAACAACCGTGCCGTTATGCGCGGCTGAGATGTCCCTGAAACCGTCATCCTTCAGTGTCTTGATCACGCCGTCCAGCTGCCAGGGCGTCGTGGAGCACGCGGGGTACCAGAGCTGCCAACTGATATTGACCTTCAGGAGCGTCGCGGCGGCGGGGCTGAGGGCGTCTGTGTACCCGGCAAGCCGCATCACGCGGCCGATGTCGTCCAGCACAGTCTCCGGCGTGGTGTAGACGACGGCCACGCGGGATCGGGACGGCGGCGCCTCCCCGCCATGTGAAACATCGGCAACGGTCTGTGTCATGACCCTCTGTTTGGCTGCAAGGCTCTCACTGCGTTTCCTATACTGTAGCCGATGAGTCCGCCGCAACGCATTGACGCGCATGTTCACGTCTTTCCGGAAGACGTGGCGGCGGACCGCTCACGCCATCTTGTGATGGATCCCGCGTTCCGGGAGATGTACGCAGACCCCGGAGCGGCGATCATCAGCGCCGGGGAGATTCTCCCCGCAATGGACAGCGCCGGCATTGCGCGCTCAATCGTCTGCGGGTTCGGCTGGGCATCCGGGGACCTGTGCAGAGCAAACAATGACGCAATCATTGAGTCCGTTGCCCGTCATCCCGACCGCATCACGGGGTTCGGCACAATCGCGCCGGACGAGTCCCTGACGGACGCGCTCACTGAAATTGACCGCATTGCCGCGGCGGGGCTGCGCGGGCTGGGCGAGCTGCGGCCCGACACACAGGGGCTCTTTGACCTTGACACGGACGCGGAGGGCGCCCTGGCCGATCGCATACGGAGTCACGGCATGGGGCTGCTGCTGCACGCATCGGAGCCTCTCGGTCGGGCATACCCGGGCAAGGGCGAGGCGACGCCGGAACGGCTCTACGGCCTCCTGCAGCGCCTGACCACCATCCCAACCATTCTCGCGCACGCCGGAGGCGGCCTGCCCTTCTATGCCCATTTGCGGGGCGTCGGGGACGTTCTCGCCGATGTGTACGTGGACACCGCCGCCATGCCATATCTCTATGCGCCCGCGGCCGTCCGGACGTTGATCAACGCCATCGGCAGTGAGCGCATCCTCTTTGCCACGGACTACCCGCTCATGCCGCAGGAGCGAGTCATTCGATACCTGGATGAGGCGGGGCTTTCAACGGAGGAAATGGAGCGCGTCATGTTCCGCAACGCAGGGGATTTTTTGCGGCGCGTCAGGGCAGTTCAGGCATGACAACAGATAGCGCAGGACACGCGGCGGTACGCGCCGACGCGCTGGGCGCATCAGCGCAGCGCAGGCATGACCACGGGTGAGTCGGCGGGTCCGCGCTCCTTTCGCGCATTCATCGCCGTTGTGCCGCCGGAATCCGTTCGCGCGGACATTGGCCGGCGCGTCCGCTCACTGTCCCAACGCGATGCGGGCGATGCGGTGCGGTGGGTGACGCCGGACGCCGTGCACATCACATTGGCCTTTCTTGGACAGCTTGCGGAAGGCGCGTTGCCGCCGCTGCGTGACGCGCTTGCGGCGGAAACGGCCGGCGTAGCGCCCTTCAGCCTGCGCGCCGGCGGCATCGGCCAATTCGGCAGTCGAGACTCCCGGGTCATCTGGGCTGGTCTCGAGGGCGATCTCGACGCCCTGCGAGAACTCCACGCCCGCGTGTCCGCTGCCGTGACGCGGACGGGACTGCGCGTTGAGCAGCGTGCGTTTCAGCCGCACATCACGCTTGGACGTGTTCGACGCGGGCGTCATTGGACGCCGAACACGGTGGATTCGCCCGCCGCGCCGTCACGGGATTTCCGCGTAGACGGCATCAGCCTCATGGAGAGTCGTCTTGGCAGGGGCCCGGCCGTCTATGTTGAGCGCGCGAGCGTGCCGCTCTCCGCCGCCGCCAACCTGCGCCACGAAACCCCATGACGCATTCGCGCGGGGCATTTGACAGTGAGCGTCATCCTCCATACCATCGATTGAAACTGAATATCTGCGAGAGCAGAGGCGTCGAACGAGAGTAGTACCGTCACAGGCTGGGCAGCAGAGAGCCGGGAAAAGGTGGAATCCCGGCGCAGGGTCGGACGGGAATGGACTCGGGAGCCTTGGACCGAACAGGAGGGCGAAAGCCGCCTCAGTAGGCTCCAACGGAGTGGGGCTCCGTTACAAGCCCACGGTATACGCCCGCCGCAACGCGCGCGGGAAGTACCTGCAGAGCGCTCTTGCGCGATGGCGCAAGGGAATAAGGGTGGCAACGCGGATCCACAAAAAGGACCCGTCCCTGTGAGGGACGGGTTTTTTGCTTGTATGGCCGCAACAACAGGGCGGAGAAACGGACGAGGGAGCAGAGGAAGGCGGGACGACGATGGTGACCTATTTCCCGGACGTGGATGAGGTCTGCGGGATGCGCAGCCGGGGAAACGTCGTGCCGGTCTGGCGAGACATCCCCGCCGATATGGAAACGCCCGTCACGGCCTACCTCAAGGTCGCGCGGGAGGCCCCCTCATTTCTCCTTGAGAGCGTGGAGGGGGGAGAGCGCATCGCCCGCTACAGCTTCATCGGCACGCTGCCGACCAAGGTGCTGACAACCGGCCCCACAACCCCGAGTGGCAGCATCGATCCGCTGACCCTGATCGAGAAGGAGCTTCACGGCGTGCGCCCGGCGCCCGTCCCCGGCCTGCCGCGTTTCCTGGGCGGCGCGGTCGGGTACATCTCCTATGACGCCATCAGCCACTTTGAGCCGCGCGTCCCCCGGCACGAGAACCCGGACCCCATGACCCTGCCAGAATCCGTGTTCATGATGACCGATACGCTCCTCATCTTTGACCACGTCAAGCACGTCATCAAGATTGTCAGTCACGCATCGCTTGAGGGGGATGATGACCGGATTCGTAGTGCATATGAGCAGGCCGTTCAGCGCATTGAGGCCCTGAACGCGCGGCTGGAATCGGGGAGCGTTGAGCAGAACGCCTGCCTGACGCCGGGCGCGCCGGATGACTACCGCAGTGAGTTGACGTCCAATCACACGCCGGAGTCCTTCATGCGGCAGGTGGAGGAGGCGCGAGAGCTGATCACGGCCGGCGAGTGTATCCAGGTCGTCCTGTCGCAGCGTCTTGGCCGCCGCACGTCCGCCGCGCCGTTCGACATTTATCGGGCGCTGCGGGCGCTCAATCCATCTCCCTACATGTACTTCCTTGATATGGGTGATTTTCACATCATCGGC
>JAAXGS010000078.1 GCA_012271225.1 Dehalococcoidia bacterium
CTCCCTGCGGCGGCCGGGCGATCCGCTGCCAAACTGGAAGGTGGAGATCAAGAATATGAACTCCTTCCGCGCCGTGTACCGCGCGCTGGAGTTCGAGGTGGACCGTCAGACGGGCCTGCTGCGGCAGGGCGCAGCCATCCCGCAGGAGACGCGCGGCTGGTCTGAAGAGGCGGGCGCGACGCTGTCCCAACGCTCCAAGGAGTATGCGCAGGACTATCGGTATTTCCCGGAACCGGACCTGCCCCCGCTGGTCATCGGGACGGAGTGGATCACAGAGATACGGCAGCGCCTGCCGGAGCTGCCGGACAGCCGCCGCAGACGCTTTATGCAGGACTACGGCCTGTCCGACTATGACGCCGGCCTGCTGACGACGACCCGCGCGACGGCGGATTACTTTGAGAGCGCGATTCGGGCTTCTTCTGTGCATGAGGGCTCTGCCGCCCCCGCGCGGGCAAAGGCCTTCGCGAACTGGATCGTCGGCGATCTCACACACCTGCTTGGCGAGGCTGATCGGGACATCGCCGACTCCCCCGTTTCCGCTCCCGCGCTCGCTGAAATGCTTGATATGCTGGATGATGGAGCAATCAGTGTCCGCATGGCCAAGGACCTCTTTCCGGAGATGTTCAGCACCGGCAGAAGCGCCGCCCGGATCGTTGACGAAAAGGGACTGACTCAGATCAGCGACCAGGACGCCCTGGCGTCAGCCGTCCGGGAGGCGATTGCGTCGAACCCCAGAGCGGTGGCTGACTTTCAACGCGGCAAGGAGAACGCCGTGGGGTTTCTGGTTGGCCAGGTGATGCGGGCGACGCGCGGACAGGCAAATCCGCAGCTTGCCAACCAACTGGTCACGGAGCAGCTGAGGGCGCTTGCGCCTCCAGGCGATGGGGCGAGCTAGCCGCCGCGCATGACACGCATAAGAGGAGAAACGGGACGGAGCCTATGATTGCGACTATCATTCACGTGCTGCAGCTAATCGTCGCGGTTCTGCTGGTGGGAGCCATCCTCCTGCAGGTGCGCACGCAGGACCTCGGCGGCGTCTTTGGCGCGCAAACATCGGTGTTTCGGGCGCGGCGCGGCATTGAAAAGACGCTCTTTCAGTCGACCATCAGCCTGGCCGTCATCTTTATCGTTTTGGCAGTCGCCAGCTTCCGCTTCACGTCCTAGTAGCGTGTGACCGGCCCCCTAGGCCGTGCGCGCAGTTGGACTCATGCAGTCGCAGTCGGGAATGACGCCCCTGCGCCGCAGCGCGGTTCATCTCTGTCCGGCGGCGCGCCGTATGGACCCACCGGGCCGCGTCAGCGCAGCCGGTGAGCAGAGACTAGCAGCAGGACAGCCCGCCAATCTGCTTGAGGTCGATCGTCTTTCTCTCACGGGGCAGCCCGCCCGGCGCGGCAGCCAACTCAACGAAAGCAATCGGTTGCTCGCTGAGCGTGGCCGCGCCATCGGCGCAGCACGCATCGGTAATCTCCTTGCCGTCCGCGCCCAGACGAATCAGGCCCTCAATCTGCTGTGTCCCTGCCATGATGCCTCCGCCCAAATTAAAGACCGGTCATTTGGCTCGTGAACTCCAGTATACAGCGCCGCGCCTCATGCGTCAGGTTTATGGGCTTCTCACAACACTCGGGGGAGCCGCGACAGACGGCCCACCGCCGCGGTTCCCGCTGAAGCGTGATCAGCCCTGATGGAGTTCGAGTGCGTGGGCGGCCAGCCGCAACGCGGCCTCGCCAATCGTTGGCGAGCCTCCATCCGCTGCCGGATTGACATGGTTGAAGAAGCCGTCTCCCATCTCCGGCGTCGGGAACTGGTCCGGCCAGAAGAACGTGAATCCCGCCCCGTTCGCCGTCTGTTGATCAAGCGGACGGTCGCCCACGTGCCAGTACGTTGCCGCATCCGGATAGCGGTCTTTCAGGGTTGGCATGTGGTGTTTCAGGATAACGAAGTCCGGCTCCAGACCGTATCCGCGCCACATCAGGAGTTGGGAACTCTCCGGCCGATCCGACGCGCTGCCGACAATCGCCCCCCGCGCCCGAAAATACTCGACGTGCTCACGGGTCAAAACGCCGCTGGGATCGCCGAACTCCATGGTTCCGTCAATATCGAAGGTGATGAGCCACATGCCCAACGCTACTCCACGCACACGAAAATGGTTTCCCTACCGTACATGCTGCTCTTGCTTGGCGTCAAGATTCGGCGCTAGGATGCGGATATCCGTCTGTGAGTATGGATAATCCGCCTGACAAGCGCTCAATTCCTGTAGATAACGGCGGGTGGAGTTCACCGCGGCTCCCGCCGCTCATAGCGCCATTCCGTGCCGCGCGGCGTGTCTTCGAGAACAATGCCCAGTTCCGCAAGGCGGCTCCGCAGACGGTCGGCAATCGCAAACTGACGCTCCGCGCGCAGCGCAGCCCGCGTCTCAATGATCAGCTCAATATAGGGCGCGGCGTCCGTTTGGCCGGCCGCTGCCCCGCCGCCCGACGGCTCCAGTTTCAGGCCGAGGATGCCGGCCAACTCGCGCAGCATGGCGCGGGCCTCCGCCGCATCCCCGCCCGCTCCGGCCACCCGATTGATCTCCCGCGCAAGATCAAAGAGCGCGGCGAGCGCCTGCGGCGTGTTGAGGTCGTCATCCATCGCCTCAAAACACCGCTCACGGAACACCGCGCTGTCCGGCGCCGGCCCCGTTCCGCCGTCCGCAGTCCACGCCGCCCTGCCCAGCCGCTCCGCCGCGCGCGCCGACGCTGCGACGCCCTCTTCACTCCACGTCAACGGGCTGCGGTAATGCGACGACAGGACGAAGAGCCGAAAGGCGTCCGCGCCGTACCGCTCAACGACATCCCGAATGGAGACGAGATTGCCGAGCGACTTGCTCATCTTCTCCTCGCCCAGCTGCAGCAGGCCGTTGTGGAGCCAGTACTGCGCGAACGGCGCGGCACCCGTATAGGCTTCCGTCTGCGCAATCTCATTCTCATGGTGCGGAAAGATGAGGTCCGCGCCGCCGCCGTGAATATCGATCCGCTCTCCCAAATAGCTCAGCGACATGGCGGAGCACTCAATGTGCCACCCCGGGCGGCCCGGTCCCCACGGGCTGTCCCACGCCGGTTCCCCGGCCTTTGCGCCCTTCCACAGCGTGAAGTCCAGCGCGGATTCCTTTGACTCGTTCGGCGCGATCCGCGCGCCCGCCATCATCCCCTCAAGCGCGCGGTGCGACAGTTTGCCATAGGATTTAAACGCGCCGACGCGAAAGTACACGTCTCCGTCAGCCGCATACGCATACCCGCGCTCGATAAGGCCCTCGATCATCCGCAGCATGGACGGGACCTCCGCGGTGGCAAGCGGATATGTGTCTGCCGGCAGAACATTGAGCGATTCCATATCCTGCCGAAACAGGTCCATGTAGCGGCCAGCCAGTTCCGCCGCGGTCACGCCGGTCTCCCGCGCCCGGGCGATGATCTTGTCGTCGATGTCCGTGAAGTTCTGCACGTGGCGCACCCGATAGCCCCGATGGGACAGATATCGCCGCGCCACGTCAAAGATGACGTAGCTCATGCCGTGGCCGACGTGGGATTCCGCGTAGGGCGTTATGCCGCACACGTACATGAGCACGTCAGGCGGGTTGCGCGGAATGAACTCTGTCTTCTCACCGGAAAGGGTGCTGGTCAGACGCAGCATCAGACCGCATCCTCAAGCGCAACGATCACGTGCGCGGCGATGACGTCCGCGCCGCCTGCCCGCCCGCCCAGAGGCAGCCCCTCCAGGGTCTTGAATTTCAGATTCAGCCTGCCCTGCTCAACGCGCAGGCACGCGGCGAGTGATTCAATCATGGCATCACGGTATGGATCAAGGCGGGGCATATCCGCATAGAGCGTAGCATCGGCGTTTCCGAGCCGCAATTGACGCCCCCGCGCCAGGTCCGCCGCCCGCCCCAACAGCTCCATGCTGTCTGCGTCTCTGAAGGCCGGATCGGTGTCGGGGAAGTGCTGGCCGATATCCCCCAGCGCCGCGGCGCCCAGCAGCGCGTCTGTCAGCGCATGCGCCAGCGTGTCCCCGTCAGAGTGGCCCAGCAGCCCGCGGTCGTGCTCTATCCGGACGCCCCCCAGGATGAGCGCGCGGCCCTCAACCAGCGGATGGCTGTCAAATCCAAGTCCGACGCGAATGGACGCCATCAAGCCCATTGCCCCGGGTATGTTGGTTCTGTCATTCCGCGTTGACGCAACACAGCCTCCGCAAAAGCGAGATCAATCGGCGTCGTGACTTTGATATTGGCCGGATCGCCCTCAAACGTGTGCACTGGCAAACCGAGCGCCTCAATAAGCGAGGCGTCATCGAGCACCAGGTCCGGCGACGTTTCATAGTGGGCGCGGCGCAGGAGCGCGCCTTGAAATACCTGCGGTGTCTGCGCGGCGAAAAGACGAGACCGATCCGGCGTCGTCACGACTTTGCCGTCAGGAGCAATTTCCTTAATGGTGTCCTGTGCGGGGACAACGGGAATCGCAGCGCCTGTTTCACGCGCCATCTCGACTCCACGAGTAATGAGTTCAGTTGTTATGCACGGGCGAGCGCCATCATGCACGATGATTAGGTCGCTCCCATCTATAGAGCGGACTGCGCTCTCTACTGACTCTCTGCGTGTACGACCACCCTTGGAGATGGAGCCTACTTTGTTGAAGCGCATCTCCAAGCACAGTCTTGTGGCTGTATCGACAGCGTCAGACGGGACGACGAGCATGACGCTGTCGATTTCCTCGGATTCCTCCATAACCTGCAGCGAGTACGCGACCATCTCGCGGCCAAGAAGAAGCTGAAAAGCCTTCTGCACGCCGCCCATCCGCTCGCCTGAACCCGCCGCGGCAATAATGCCAATTACCCGGCCGTCAGAACCATCGGTCATCACCGCGTCACGAGGTTGAGCAACCGTCCGGGCACGTAGATCACGCGGGCGGGGTCAGCGCCGTTCAGCGCCGCCCGAATTTTGTCACTGCTCAGAGCCGCCGCGCGCGCGTCATCCTCCGTGATGTCCGCCGCGGCGGTCAGCCGGTCGCGCACCTTGCCATCGACCTGCACGACAAGCGTGATCTCCTCGGACTTTGTCAGTTCCGGGTCGTAGTCGGGCCATGCCTGCTGATGGATGGAATAGGGCCTGCCCGTCATTTCCCACAGCTCCTCGGCAAGATGCGGAGCGATTGGCGCAAGCAGCAGAAGCAGCGTGTCATACGTGGAGCGCCACTCCGGGCTGCAGGCCGCGTCCGGGTTATCGGCCTCCACGCGGGAGAGCGTATTGGTCAACGTCATCAGCGCCGCGATCATGGTGTTGAACTGGAACGCCTCGACGTCCTCCGTCGCTTTCTGAACGGTGCGGTGCGCGGCGCGCTGCAGATCTGCGGCAATGTCGGACGGAGCGGACGGCCCCTCCGACCGGTTCCGAACCGCGCCCAGCTCCCACAAACGGCTGAACCAGCGGGGGATGCCGCGGATGCCCTGCGTGCTCCACGCGCCGCCCTGGTCCCACGGCCCGACGAACATCAGATAGGCCCGGACGGCGTCCGCGCCGAGCACGGCGGTCTGCTCATCGGGATTGACGACGTTTCCGCGGCTCTTGGACATCTTCTCGTGGTCCTCGCCCAGGATGACGCCCTGATTGAACAGCCGCGTGAACGGCTCATCAAACGTGAGCAGCCCCAGGTCCCGCAGGGCCTTGGTGAAGAAGCGCGCGTAGAGCAGGTGCATCACCGCGTGCTCCGCGCCGCCGGTGTAGAGATCGACGGGCGCCCATTTGGCGAGCTGCGCCGGATCAAATGCCCGGTCCGCGCCGGCGTCGGGGCTGGTGTACCGAAACTGATACCAGGCGGAGTCCACAAACGTGTCCATCGTGTCCGTCTCACGCTCCGCCTCTACATTGCCGCACTGCGGGCACGTCGTGAAACGAAATCGGTCATGGGATTTCAGGGGGGATTCGCCGGTTGGGCGGAAGTCCGCGTCCTCCGGCAGCAGGACCGGCAGCTGATCCTCCGGCACGGGCACGGTTCCGCAGGCAGCGCAATAGACAATGGGAATGGGCGTGCCCCAGTACCGCTGCCGTGAGACGAGCCAGTCCCGCATTCGATAGGAGACCGTCGGCCCGCCCCACCCGTTCTCCGCCACATGCGCGGCAACGGCCGCCTTGCCGTCCTCATTCGGCATTCCGCTGAACGGGCCGGAGTTCACCATCACGCCCGGATCCAGGTACGCCTCCCCAAGCGGCGCGCCGTCATAATCTGGCGGAGCGATGACCGTCTCAATGGGAATGCCGTATTTTGTCGCGAACTCAAAATCCCGCGTATCGTGGGCCGGCACGCCCATCACCGCTCCGGTGCCGTATGTGGCAAGGGCGTAATCGGCTATCCACAGCGCGACTTTCCGGCCATTGAGGCGGTTGACACAGTACGTGCCAAGCGGAACGCCGGTCTTCTCTTTGTCGCCGGACAGCCGCTCGATCTCCGTCAGTCTGCGTGCCTGCGCAATGTATGCCTCCACATCCGCGCGCTGCTCCGGGGTTGTCAGGGCGGGCACCAGCGGATGCTCCGGCGCAAGCACCATGAACGTGACCCCATAGGCCGTGTCAGGCCGCGTGGTGAACACGCGTATCTCATCCGCGTCCACGCCGGGGACGTCCAGCGCGAACGAGAGCTCCGCGCCCTCGGAGCGGCCAATCCAGTTGGTCTGCATGAGGTTGATGCGCTCAGGCCAATCGATCCGGGAGTTATCCAGCAGCTCGTCCGCGTAATCCGTGATCCGGAAGAACCACTGCTCAAGATCGCGCTGATAGACCGCGGTGCCGCATCGCTCACACGTGCCGTCCGGCATGACCTGCTCCCGGGCGAGCGTCGTCCGGTCCTTCTCACACCAGTTGACGGGCGCCATGGCGCGGTAGGCCAGTCCCTTTTCATAGAGTTTCAGGAAGAAGTACTGATTCCATTTGTAGTAGTCCGGCATGCAGGTGACCACCTCACGCCGCCAGTCGTAGCTCGCGCCGATGGTCTTCAGTTGCGCCCGCATGCGTTCGACGTTGTCCAGCGTCCACGTCTGGGGGTGGATTCCGTTCTGAATCGCGGCGTTCTCCGCGGGGAGGCCGAATGCGTCAAAGCCCATGGGATGCAGGACGTTGTAGCCGCGCATGCGCATATAGCGCGCATGCGCGTCCGCCGGCGCCTCGGCATACCAGTGCCCCACGTGCAGATCACCGGATGTGTACGGGAACATCGTCAGCGCGAACCATTTGGGGCGGGAATCGTTGGAGTTCGCCTCGTAGAGCCCGTCCGCTTCCCAGCGCGCCTGCCACTTGCGGTCAAGCGCCCTGGGATCGTATCGCAGGTTGTATGGATTGTCCGCGCGCTGCTCAACGCTCATTAATGTGACGTCCCCTGAATTCGTGTCATCACCGCCGCCGCTCCCGCCCGTCCGGATGCGCAATGCGCCTGAACCTGCGTGAGGGCGCTCAATGCCCGTACAGTATACCGCGCGCCCTGCTGCGCCCTTCCCCTGCCCGTCTATACTGGCCGGAGGGAGCAGGAACACGGATGACGCGGCTCGTGTCATCCGCGGGACATCGACTCCGCCCCCAATACGCCCGGCACGCCCGACGCGGGATGGTGATGGAATACCTGATCGAACGAGTCTCGGAAGACGCCGAGACGCGCCAGCATGTGCTCATTCTCCGCAGGGCGGAGAGTCAGGACAGGCTTGCCCTGAACGTTCAGCCGCGGGAGGCCGTCGCGCTCGGCAGTCTTCTGGCGGATGACGGAATGCCGGACACGACGGTGCTTGAGCATCTGCGCAACGCCGCCTCACGGGGAAACGGCACGGTCGTCGGCATCCGCCTCCTGCTGAATGGCGATGCTGCGGAGGCCCCCGCGCTCACGCCGGTTCTGGTCATGCGGGACGAGGACTCCCCGCTGGAGCAGGCGATCCCGGCCTCGATTGCCCACGCCGCCGCGTGGTCCGTGGCGCTCAATCTGCCGTTTGAGATCGACGATGAGCTTGTCGGCGCGCTGCGCTCGGTTGTTGCCGTTATCCCCGGCGAGCCGCCAAGCGGCTTTCGTGACGCGCTCGCCGGCCTGGACGAGATCGATCGCCTGTAGACGCGGCGGCACTGTGGGGAAATGCGGCGAGCTTTGCGACGGCGAGGGGTGGCGGTCCTGCGTGGATGCCTTACCCACCCGCATCGTCGACCGGATCTCCGATTTCGGCTAATCCGGTAATCGCCACCTCGCCCTCCGGAAATTCGGCAACAAATCGGAGTTGCCCACCCATCTCCTCCACCTGTGAGCGCAGGTGGGCGATATACGCATCGGCGCGTCTTTCCATTTCAGCCATGTCGTCTTCCTTGATGCGTAGGGCCTTGGCCGTGTGCTTTAGGGCAAGATGCCGCGCCCAGCGAATCCGGTGAAACGGCAACTCAACACCCTCTTTCCGGGCTGTCTCGGCAATGCGCCGACGCACGGCCGGCGAAAACGTGCTTGTCAAGTCGCTGTAGGAATGGCGCCCGCTCATGTGTCGCGCTCCTCTCTCCGTGTGTCTGCCAAATAGTATCCTGAACGGGCGCGCGTGCCGGCAGCCTGTTCCGCCTGCAAGCGGGCGGCGCGCCCCGGCCGCAGGCGGCGGCTACCCTTAAGGATGGGCAACCGGTGTTGACACCGCCGCCCATGATCCCTATCATGGGATGGTGCTTGGGTGGACGCCGGCCCGCTAGATTGATCCTGACACGCCTGTTCGCTGGGCGACATTGCCCCGCGAGCGGGCTCTTTGCGCTTGAAAGAGAGAGGAGCGCCGAATGGTCGCAACCATGAGGGAGTCCGTCAAAAACTACTCGCGGGTTGATGAAGTCCTTCCCCCGCCGAATCTCATCCGGCTACAGGTCGACTCCTTCGAATGGTTCAAGACTGACGGCATCGCCGAGCTTCTTGCGGAGATCAGCCCCATTCAGGACGCGGCGCGGGAGACCCTCCCCGCCGATCTGATGGCAAGGCGCTCCCCGCGTGAGATCCTTGATCTGGTCATGCGCGGTGAGGCGCGCGCGGACGCCGTCAGCGGACGTTTTCAACTCCGCTTCGTGGGGCACTATTTCGAGGAGCCCAAACACTCCGAGGACGAGTGCCGTGAGAAGGACCTGACCTACTCCGCCCCCCTCCACGTCAGAGCGGTTCTCCGCGTTCGTGAGACGGGAGAGGAGACGGAGCAGACCCTCTTCCTTGGCGATGTGCCCCTGATGACGGACCGGGGCACGTTCATCTACAACGGAGCGGAGCGCGTCGTCGTCAGCCAGCTTGTCCGATCGCCCGGCGCGTATTTCACGCTTGAGCATGATCCGAGCACAGGCCGTGATCTCTGCATGACCAAGCTCATCCCCAACCGCGGCGCTTGGCTTGAGTTTGACATCTCCAACCGCAACATCATCAGTGTCAAGGTTGACCGGCGCCGCAAGATGCCCGTCACCCTGCTGCTCCGCGCGCTGGGCTATGACGAAGACCAGATCCTCTCCATGTTCGCGGACGTCGACGCCCCCGGCGACGCCGGGTTGATCCACACCACGCTGGAGCGGGAGCCGCACGCGCGCACGACGGATGAGGCGCTGCTGGAGTTCTACCGCCGCCTGCGGCCCGGTGAGCCGTCTGTCCTGGACAACGCCAAGACGCTGGTGCACCACCTCTTCTTTGACCCGCGGCGCTATGACCTGGCGCGGGTTGGCCGCTACAAGCTGAACCGCATCCTGGGAACGCAGACCGACCCTGAAACACGAATCCTGCTGCCGGAGGACATCGTTGCCCTCATCAAGCAGATGATCCGCGTGCACAACGGCGAGGCGCGGCCCAGCGACATCGATCACCTCGGCAATCGCCGAGTCCGCTCCGTCGGTGAGCTTGTCCAAAATCAGTTCCGCGTTGGCCTGCTCCGCATGGAGCGCGTCGCCCGGGAGCGCATGACGCTCACACAGCCGGAGGCAGCGACCCCCGGCCATCTGGTGAATGTCCGTCCCGTTGTGGCCGCGCTGCGTGAGTTCTTTGGCGGCTCACAGCTCTCACAGTTCATGGATCAGACCAACCCGCTGGCAGAATTGACCCACAAGCGGCGGCTGTCCGCGCTTGGCCCCGGCGGTCTCTCCCGGGAGCGCGCGGGGTTTGATGTGCGTGACGTGCACAACTCCCACTACGGCCGCATCTGCCCCATTGAGACGCCGGAGGGCCCCAACATCGGCCTGCTCGGCTCCCTGGCCACGTACGCGCGGATCAACCCCTACGGCTTCATCGAGACGCCCTACCGGCGCGTGCTCAAGGAGATTCCAAACAAGGACTCCGGACAGTTGGCGGGGCACACGCTGCAGGGCGACCTGAAAGACAGACGCGGCAGGATCGTTGCCGAAGACGGCACGGTCATCACGCCTGAACTGGCCAAGAGCATCGTCCGACTCGCTCCCCGCGGCATTGACGTCCGTCCGTTCGTCCTCTCACAGATGGACACGCAGAGCTTGTCAGAGGCGATCACGCCGAATGGCACGGGAATCGTCAGCGCCAACGGAGCGACGAACGCCGAATCCGTACAACAGGCGGAGGACTCCGTGACCGGCGACCCGGACACCGAGGCGTCGACCATCCGGGACGCTCTCAAGGAAGGCCGCAAGGCCACCGCCGATCTTTCATATAACGGGCGGCTGATCATTCGGGCGCACGCCATAACCAGAAAGATGCACATCGTCATGCTGAACGAGCTCATTCGTTTGGCAAGCCAGCCCGCGCCACAGGACAGCCACTACGACGCGCTCGGTGTGTCCCGCGCCGCAGACGGCAAGACCGTCAAGGCCGTCTATGACGCTCAGCAGAATATCTGGCATCCCGATAAGTTGCCGTCGGATGCCACGGAGGAAGACCGCAGGGCGGCAACGGAGAAGTCGGCGCGGCTGACTGAGGCGTACGAGATGCTGCAGGATAGGGAGCAGCGCGCCGAGTACGACCTCTCTCTCCCGCCGGACATTCAGGCTGAAGAACCCGCTGTCGCAGTGGTGGATGCCGCTCCTCAGCAGCCGCAGAGCGCTGATATTCAGACTGCGACGTGGTACTCCTACCTTGCGGCAGACGAGGAAGAGGTCTACGACATCGCGCAGGCCAACACGGAGCTCAACGAGGTTGGAGAGATCGTTTCCGACATGATTGAGGTGCGGCGGCGCGGCGAGCCGCACACGGCCCGCGCCGTGGACGTCGACTACATGGACGTCTCCCCCAAGCAGCTCTTCAGCGTGTCCACCGCCCTGATCCCCTTCCTGGAGCACGATGACGCCAACCGCGCGCTGATGGGCTCCAACATGCAACGGCAGGCCGTGCCCCTTGTCCGGCCGGATGTGCCAATTGTCGGCACCGGCATGGAGTCCCGCGTCGCGCGGGACAGCGGGCAAATCCTGCTCTCACGCGTCGACGGCAAGGTCACCATCGCCACGGCCGAAGAGATTGTCATAAAGGATGACGGTGGCGTGGCGCACCGTCACCGCGTCCGCAAGTTTGAGCGCTCCAATCAGGGCACGGTGATCAATCAGAAGCCGTCCGTCTCCCCCGGCGACATGGTCAGGAAGGGCGATCCCATTGCCGATTGCGCCTCCACCGTGCAGGGTGAGCTTGCGCTGGGGCAGAACGTCCTCTGCGCCTTCATGTCCTGGGAGGG
>JAAXGS010000079.1 GCA_012271225.1 Dehalococcoidia bacterium
CGCACCTGCATGGGGTGCAGGGGGCCCCCGGTTCAAATCCGGGCACCCCGACCATTCAGACGCACTGGCCCAATGGTGCCCGCACGAGGATCATGATAGATGGATGTCGCCTTTGCCTTTGTCTGCGATTACGCCGATAACTCCGCCAAGTTGACCGCTGTCGGCGTCGGCTTCGACACGATTTACGCGAAGGAAGTGCCGCTGACGCAGCCCGCCTTCCACGTCGTGGCCGCGTTCCGGTTCAAGGCCGCGGAGGCTGGAACGAAGACCATCGAGGTGCACATCATTGATGCCGATGGCGGCGACATCGTGCCGCCCCTGCGGACCAGGATGGAGATTGGCCGCCCAAACGCCGGCTATCGCTACAGGACACAGCGCATCGCCCTTGGGCTGCACGGCGTCGTCTTCCCCGCGTACGGCGACTATGAGGTGTCCTGGCTGGTTGATGGGCATGAGGCGACGATGATTCCCATCAAGGTTGCGCCTACGCCCGATCAGAGCCAGGGCTAGTCCGTACGCCGTCAACAGGACCGAACTCGGCCGCACGGCTCTGCGGCGGCTGAAGGTCAACGCGTGCGGCGCGGTGCCTGTGCGCTTTGGGCAAACTGCCCTGATGCGTGAAGATATCTTCAGGACTTCGACAGCCCGGCTTCCTGATTAAAAGACTCCGGGGCGGGCGCCGCGGCGAAAGTCAGGACGAAATCGGCTCCTGAACGTGGTTGGCCATATCGAACTCAAGCCACGGCTGCTCCACGGCCTCATGCGCCCACCAGAAGCCAAAATCGTTGTCCTTGGCGGCGAGGTAATCCGTGTCGCGGTCGCCCATGTGGTAGTAGGCGTCCGCGGGGTTTTCCCGCTTGACCTTGCCGAGCTGATGCTTGGCTGATACGAATGCGGGAGTGAGCTCCATCTGCTGCCAAATCGATCGTTGCACGCTCAGCGGCTTGTCTGAACAACTGCCAACGATAAAACCCATTTCATGAGCCCGGCGCACCATCTCTGTTGTGACCCCGCCGGGCGGATCCCCAAGTTCAAGGGTTCCGTCGATGTCAAAGCTCAGGACAATCACCATTCCAAATACCCCTTCAGCCTGCTGTTAGGAACACAACTCCCTGCCGGCGCCGGCAGGGAGTTGTGTTATGACTCCCGTATTATGACAGAAGTTTCTAGCCCGGTGTAGTGGACATGACCACGGTGCCCGCCGTGATGGGCAGGACGCCGTGGCTGACCGCGATCTCAGCCTTGGTCGTGATCTGGCGGTCGCCTGCGCGGCCCTGGAGCTGCTCCAGAGGGTCTGTGATGAAGACAGTGCGCATGCGGCCGGTGCCCATGTTGCCGCCCCCGGAATTGAGGGGGTTGGGGCCCTTGAGGCTGATGTCGCCGGCGTAGAAGTCGTGCGCCTCGCCGCGCTTGACGCCACGCCACCCGAAGGCCTCGATGTAGTACTGCGTGAACACGGCGAAGCCGTCATACGGCGCGAAGACATCGATGTCCTCGGGCTTCAGGCCGGAGCCGTTGTAGGAGCGCTGCGCCTGAATGTCCGTCCACTCCTCCGTGTCATCGATGGTCTGCACCAGGCTGCGCGGCGAGAACTGGCTCTGGGTGTGATCCAGGATGTAGACCGGCTTCTGCTTCATGTCCCTGGCGCGCTCAGCGGATGCGACAACGTAGGCCGCGGCGGCGAGAACCGGGCGGTCACAGTCGAAGATGCTGAGGTCGCGGGCGATCATGCGACCGTTGAGGTAGTCCTCTTCAGTGAACTCGCCGGGCTCGTGCTGCGCGTAGTAGCTGTGCTCCCAGAGGAGGCCGTTCTTGCGCTCCTGAACGACGAAGGGCGCCATTCGGTCATGGTTGGTGCCGTACTTCTGGCAGTACTGATTGAAGGTGAAGCCCTGTCCGGAGAGGCCCCAGCCCCAGGTGTTTGGCCAGACGGCCATGCCGCGGGCCTCATTGGAGGGGTCCTGATGGTAGCGTCCGGGAAGGTTGCCGTTGGGGTAGGTGACAACAACGACCTCTGCGCGGCCATCGTGGACGGCCTGCGCGGCCTGCCCGATGAGGTTCCAGATGGGATCGCCGTGGTTATTGATGTAGCGGATGTTCTTGAAGCCCATCTGATTGCGGAGCCACTGGCCGGTGACGTGGGTCAGGCCGTCCTCGGAATCGTAGGGCGGATCAAAGTAGGGGCGTGGGCCCCAGACATCGCTCAGCGGCGCGCCGTTCCCCTGTCCGCCGGCGGATCCAACGATGCCGTCAACGTCATCCAGGGTGATGCCGGCGTCATCGAGGGCGTTCTGAACGGCGATCATCATGAAGGCGCCGAGGGACTTCTCCAGCGTCTCGCCGTCCCAGCGGCGGTCCGTGGGGGAGTGTCCGCGGGAGACAAGGGCGACCTTGCCACGCCCGGGCCAGATACCGACGGGGTCATGATTGCGTTCCCAGTTGGTTTCACGTGCCATCTGCTGTGTTCCTTTCTGCCTTGTCCTGCGCCGCGCGGCGAGCCGGCGGCAATCCGTTCAACTCAGAGGCGCGGCGGTCTACGTGGCGATTTTCCA
>JAAXGS010000080.1 GCA_012271225.1 Dehalococcoidia bacterium
GTTCAATGCGCCCCAGTGACTGCTGGATGGCCCGCGTCGCGGACGGCGTGGGGTGCGCGTCAAAGAACGCGCGGACGTCCTGCGCGGCGGCGTCCGTGGTAAAGCCGCCCGTAATGGACACCAGCCTCATGATGGCAAAGCCGCCCCCCGCGTAGCGCCGCTCAATCTCCGGCCAGTTATCCTTCATGAACTCCCATGTCAGGTCCAGGCCGTGCGTATTCCCCGCGACGCCCATCAGAATGCGCGGCGCATCCTGCACGCGGATCTGCTCCGGATCAAGCGACATCCGCAGCGCGCGCAGCAACAGTTCCTCCTGCGAGAACTGCGTCAGAGCCTGCTGCATCCGCACCTTCTCCTCCTGCAGATCAAACTCCCGCTCAAGGCGCGTCATCGTCTCAAACGTCCGCTCATCGCCGCGGCGGGCGGACAGATTGTAGACCACGGCCCGGAGGTCCGGCCGCAGGGAGGACTCATCCGCCGTAAATCGGCTGAACCGCGCCGCGGCCTCCGCCAACACGGCGTCATCGCCAAAGCCGCCCGCGGCGCTGAGCACAACGGCCCGCAGCAGCGTGCGGAGATGCGGCTCATCATCCGCCGCGTCCCACCCGACGGACCCAGCGACGGTCTGCGTCAGGCCGCGCGCGAACTCATGGAACCGCGTCAGATACGGCTCGCCTCGGGAGAGCGCCTCCACCGCGCCCAGTTGTGACGCCATCGCGGCCCAGATGCTGTAGTCCTCATCCCGCGTGTAGGCCTGGGCCAACTCCAGATAGCCGCGCGCGGAGATATGACGGGCGCGAGCGAGCGCCCAGGTATCCTCAAGCAGCGTGAGACGGTCCGGCGCGGACAGTTCACCCATACGGACCGCCGCGATAAGACGCTCCATCTCCGGCTGCTCATACCCAACCCGATAGAATCCCGCGCCGCCCGCGTTGACCTTGATCCACCTGTCCCGCGCCGCGGGCACATCAAGCGTTTCCGAGCGCGCAGTGAGCAGGGACGTTGCCGCCTCATCGCTGCCGCGCGCCGCAATCCGCACCGGCACGGGCCACAGCGTCTCGTCGGCGCTTGGGCCAGAGTAGAGAAACCGCCGCTGTGTGAGCGCTACCGCGGCTGCGCCGTCCGAGCGCTCCGTCTCAACGGTGACGACGGGATAGCCCACCTGCGTGATCCATGCGTCCATCATGCCGGGGATGTCCTGTCCGGAGGCGTCCGCCATGGCGCGCCACAGATCCGCCCCCTCCGCATTGGAATAGGCGAATGCGGTCATGTATGCGTTCAGGCCGCGCCTGAACGCATCCGGGCCGATGTGCTGCTCCAACATGCGCAGAATGGACGCGCCCTTCTCATAGCTGATTGCGTCAAACAGCTGGCTCACCTCGGACGGATCCCGCACTTCCGTCGCAATGGGGTGAGAGTTCTCCAGACCATCGAGGCTCATGCCGGGCGCGACGTCCGTGGCGATGAACTGCGTCCAGATGGCCCACTCCGGGAACAGCGTGTCGGTCGCCTTCGCCGCCATCCAGGAGGCGAAGCTCTCATTCAGCCAGAGATCGTTCCACCACGCCATCGTGACAAGATCACCAAACCACATGTGCGCCATCTCATGCGCGATGATCTCCACGATGCGCTGCCGCGTGCCGGGCGAGGAGCTGGCCGGATCAAACAGCAGCGCCACCTCGCGGTAGGTCACCGCGCCCCAGTTCTCCATCGCCCCCGCCGCAAAGTCCGGCAGCGCGATGTGATCCAGCTTGGCCAGCGGGTAATCGACGCCAAAATAGTCGTTGTAGTAGTCCAGCAGCCGAACCGCCGTCTCCAGCGCGAACCGGCCGCGCTCAGCCTGCCCGACCGTGGCCCACACGCGGACCAGCGTGCCGCTGCCCGCGCGCGCCTCAATCGCCTCCAGTTCTCCGACGATGAAGGCAAGCAGGTACGTGGACATGATCGGGGTGGCGGGAAATCGGACGCGCTTCCGCCCGCCCGCCACCGGTTCCGGCGCGGACTCCGGCATGTTGGAGACAGCGGCGCAGGCCTCCGGAATGATCAGGTCGACCTGAAACGTTGCCTTGATAGCCGGCTCATCCCAACAGGGGAAGCAGCGGCGGGCGTCCGAGGCCTCGAACTGCGTCGCCGCCATGCGGCGCTCTGTGCCGCCCGCATCCCGAAAGGCGCTGAGATAGAAGCCGTGCAGTTGATCGTTCAGCGTGCCGGAGAACGTGATGCGCAGGGCGGCCGCGCCCACGGGCAACGGTTGCGCAAAGCGCAGCGTGGCCGTCTCCGCGTCCTCATCGTACGTGATTCCCGCCAGGGACACCGGCTCGCCCCCGCGCGGCGCGCAGACCGCCGTCTCCAACTCCAACTCGATGGCGTTCAGCACGACCTCGTCCGTTCGTTCCGCCACCAGAACGTCGATGGACACCTCACCGGTGAAGGTTGCCTTCTCCAGGTCAGGCGTCAGTTCAAGGGCGTAGTGAGAGGGTCTGACCGTCCGTGGAAGCAGTGTGAATCGTTCGTTTGCGTTCGTCGTCATCGCTCCGGCTCGCTATCCGTTCATTCATTCACTCATTGCGCGGCGGGCGGAGAAGAGCCGCCCCCACGCTCGGCATTGTCTCAAGAGTAGGAGCGTTCCGCGCGGCTAGCAAGCGGAGAAGGTCCCTGTCCGCCCGTTCAGGCTGAGGATGAGGCCGCCCGCCGCAGCGGGACAGGCCTGGCGAGAAGCATGGCAAGAGCGCTGGCCATGTACAGCGCGCCAAACAGCGCAAAGGCCGGGATGTAGGTGTCCATCAGGTCATACACCAGCGTGCCGGCGATGGGGCCGCCCGCCTGCACAATGACCTGAAACGGCGTGGTGAATCCCCGTATGGCCCCCTGATGCCGCCGACCGTAGTAATCGGCCCACACCAGCTGCATCAACATTGGCAGCGCACCGAATGACAGCCCGTGCACCAGCGCGAAGACCAGCGCCATGGGGATGTCGTCCGCGACCATGAGCGCCACAACGCCCGCCGTCGCGACCGCGAAGGCGATTGCCATGACGAATCTCACGTGCAGGCGCTCGGCGATGAATCCCGCGCCGAGTGAGCCGATGGAGCTGATGAGGGACCACACCGTCAGAATCCCCGCCGCCACAGCCTCAGAGATGCCCTGATCAGTCAGGAACGGGAAGAGGTTGAAGTTCAGACCGCCGATGTTAAAGGCAAGGGCGCTGGTCGCGAACAGGATCAGCCAGAACGGCAGAGTCCGCAGGGCCTGCGCCAGCGTGTATGACGCCTCATCCGTCAGCGCGGGGGACTGCCTCCCATGCGGCGCAGCGTCCTCGCCGGCGTCGCCCGGAGCGTCGCCGTCCGGCCGTAGCCCCATATCCTCCGGCTGCCGCCGAAGCAGCGCAATCACGGGGAACAGGGTCAGCGCCCAGACGAACAGGGCAAGCGCGATTGCGGCGGACTGCCACCCGGCCCGCAGAACAAAGAAGGTGGTGTACGGCGGAACGATGGCCTGCCCGAACCGCAGGCCGGTCACCGCGAACGCCATCGCCCTGCCGCGCCGCCGAATGAACCACTTGGACACGGCCACGCCGGCAACGATGGACAGCAGCCCCGTGATCAGGGCGCGATTCGTGGTGACAATCGCGTAAAAGTGCCAGATCTCCGAGATGGCGCTGAGGGCGGCTATCGAGACGCCCATGAGGAGAAAGGCCAGGAATGTGGGGGCGCGCGGCCCCCGTCGGTCCAGGATCGGCCCGATCACGACGGCCAGCGCCGCGCCCACAAACGAGCCGGCAGCGATGGCGCTGGAAAATGTTGTGCGGCTCCAGCCAAACTCCTCTGTGATGGGCTTGAGAAAGATGCTCAGCGCCGGGTTATACTGCGCGGTCTGCGCAAGCGAGACGATGAACATCGTCCCGACGATGACCCATCCGTAATAGAAACGCCGTTCCTGCGCGGACGGCGCAGGCGCTTTTGGGGTGATCTCCATAGACACAGCCTAACGGCTGCGCGGCCAAAAAGCGCCGCCCGGCGGGAATCATTGCGGGGTATCGCGCACGGGCCGCGCCATGCCCCCATGTTCATCACGCCGGCCTGCGAACACGTAGCCGCTAGCCCGCGGAACGCTCTGGACGGCGATACAATGACTCCATCATGGGCATCGCGCGCTACACGGTCATTCTGGAGCCTGAACCGGCGGGCGGGTACTCCGCTCACTGCGCGGCGCTGCCGGGATGCGTCGCGCAGGGCGAAACACGCGAGGAGACGCTGCAGGCGGCGCGTTCCGCCATCACGCAGTCGCTCACGGCATGGGCGGAGGACGATCTGCCGCCCCCCGCCGATTCCGTCGACTATCTGGGCGATGAGCTCTATGAAATCCTCGCCGCGCGCGCGGACGACGGCCTGTCGCTCATCTGTGAGACCGTCGATCTCGAGGTGGACATCGGGGCGCACGCGCAGAGCGGCTTTGAAGATGAACGGCCGCCCGTGCTGACGGCCCCGGACGTGCCCGGCACGGGAATGATCAAACGGGGAGCGCTGCGGGCGCTGATCCGACACTCCGGCATGACCCCGGAGGAGTTTGAGATCTACGCGCAGTCAGAGGCGCGCATGACACGGGCGCAGGCCGCCCTTGCTGTTAATCCCCCGAACGAGCCCGCGCGGCAGTGACGCGCCGCTCGCCCCGGCGCAGATAGCGGCCAATTGACCGATCAATGGGGCGCGCCTATACTTGTGGCGGCCGACGCTCAGCGCCCAGGCGGTGCGGGCACCGTCATTTCGGCCTGAACGATTGGACCCGCGCGGGAAAATGTCCACACTGACCGACGAACTCATAGACGTAGAAACGCGCGCGCTTGAGGAGCTTGGGCGCGTTGCGGATGTCGATGCGCTCGAACAGTGGCGGGTGACATACCAGGGACGGCGGCACGGCCGCCTGCCCAACCTGCTTGAACGGCTGCCCGCGCTTCCGGTGGAGGAACGCCGCGAGGCGGGCCGGCAGGCCAATCGCGTCCGCTCCGCGCTTGAATCCGCCTACACGGAGCGCCGGGCGGCGCTGGAGCGCGCGCACGTCACGCAGCGCCTTTCCGCAGAGGCGATCGACGTCACACTGCCCGGCAGACGCGCCCACTCCGGCGGTCTGCACCCCACCACCCGGACACTGCGAGAGATCATTGAGGCGTTCAGACCCATGGGCTTTCGGGTGGTCGAGGGGCCGGAGGTCGAATGGGACTACTACAACTTTGAGGCGCTGAACATCCCGGCGGACCATCCGGCGCGCGATCAATGGGACACGCTGTGGCTGGACAGTGAGGACGATGAGGGCAAAAGACCGCTGCTGCTGCGCACGCACACATCCCCCATGCAGGTGCGCGTGATGGAGGCGCAGCAACCGCCGGTGCGCGTGCTGGTTCCCGGCCGCGTCTTTCGCCATGAGGCGACGGACGCCTCCCATGAATCCGTGTTCTTTCAGGTGGAGGGCCTGGCGGTGGACCGCGGCGTCACGTTTGCGGATCTCAAGGGCACCCTGTACACCTTCGCGCGCCGCATGTTCGGCCCGGACCGGCGCGTGCGCTTCCGCTGCGATTTCTTCCCCTTTGTGGAGCCGGGCGTTGACATGGCCATCGACTGCTTTGGCTGCCGCGGCGCGGGCTGCCGCACCTGCGGGCAGAGCGGCTGGCTGGAGATCATGGGCGCAGGCATGGTGCACCCCGGCGTGCTCAAACGGGTGGGGTATGATCCGGACATCTACACCGGCTTCGCCTTCGGCATGGGGCCGGAACGCATCGCCATGCTCCGGCACGGCATCGACGACATTCGGCATTTCTACGCCAATGATCTGGGCTTTCTTGAGCAGTTCTAGCTCCATGAGACAGGCGCGGGAAGCGGGAAAACACCAACCATCGGAGGTTGCATATGACTGATCGCGCAGGGCAGGCAATGGTCACCGTGACGGTGACGCCGCAGGAATTCGGCGCCATTCTGGGGTGTGTGAGTTCCGCGGCCGATCGATCCTCCTCCGCGGAGCAGCGCGTCCTCTTTACGGAACTGGCGGATACGCTGCGTGAGGCGCAGAGAAGCATGCTCGACCCTCTCCCCATCGCTGAGGGAATGGGGCTTGTGCGAGAGATCCAGGACCGGGAGCGGGCCACGGTTGCCCTGCTCCGGGAGACCTAACGCGGGCGCGCGTCCATTCAGGTAGCCTGAGCACATGACCACGCACGGCGGCGCTGTCCCAACCCAACAGAACTGCCCAAACTGCAATGCCCTTGTGTATTACGAGGGGCACAGCGAGTTGGCGTCAAACCTTGTGCCGCATCGGTTCCACTGCCATGCGTGCGGGGGCGTCTTTCTGGTTCGGTCCACATCGCACAAGCCGCCGCGCTTCCGCATCACCATGCGGCACGCGGCAGCCGGGCCGGGAGAGGCCGCCGCCGCTGAGGCCATCGCCCATCAGAGCCACGACCACGGCGATGACGATGCGCACGCAGGCGAGGATGTTTCAGCGGACGCGCTCCCTGAGGATCAAGGACGACAGGAGCCTGCCGTGACAGCCGAGGAGTCTCCGGCCAGCGAGATAGACCCCGCGTCCGGCACTGAACGGACGGAGTAAGGCGTCACCATGCGCGTGTCCCTGACGTGGCTGCGGGAATACGTCGACTTTGACCTTGCGCCGGAGGAGTTGGCCCACAGGCTGACCATGGCCGGCCTGGAGGTGAGCGGCATTGAGCGGATCGGCGGTGAGTGGGACAATATCCTGGTGGGGAGCGTCGCGCGGCTGGGGCCGCATCCTAACGCGGACCGTCTCCGGTTGGCGACCGTTGACACGGGCGCGGAGCAGGTGGAGGTTGTCTGCGGCGCGCCCAACGTTGCCCCCGGCCAAAAGATCGTATTTGCCCGCGCGGGCGCGCGTCTGACACATCCAGAAACGGGCGAGCGGGAAACGCTGAAGGCGGCGCGGATTCGCGGCGTCGTCTCAAACGGCATGATCTGCTCAGAGCGTGAGCTCGGCCTCGGCGATGACCATGACGGGATTCTTGTGCTGCCGGATGACGCCGTCCCCGGCGCAGCCCTGGAGGACTACCTTGGCGACGTGATTCTCGACGTGGAGGTCACGGCCAACCGCCCGGACTGTCTGTCCATGCTCGGTGTGGCGTGGGAGGTGGCCGCCCTGACGGGAAACCCCGTGCGCATGCCCTCAACGGAATACGCGGCGGAGGGAGACCCGATCACAACGGCGGACCTGGTGGATCTGCGCGCGCCGGAGCTGGTGCCCCGCTACACCTCCGCGCTGGTGACCGGAATCACCGTGGGCCCCGCGCCGGGATGGATGCAGCTGCGGCTGCAGGCCGCCGGCGTGCGGCCGATCTCCAACGTTGTCGACATCACCAACTATGTGATGCTGGAGACGGGGCAGCCGCTGCACGCCTTCGACCGCGCCGCCCTGGCCGGCGGACGGCTCATTGTGCGCCGCGCAACGACGGATGAGCCGCTGACGACCCTGGACGGACGCGCGCACACACTGTCCACGGAGGATCTTGTCATCGCGGATGAGAACGGCCCCGTGGGACTGGGCGGCATCATGGGCGGCGAGAACTCTGAGGTTTCAGACTCGACGCGGGACATCATTCTGGAGTCCGCGTCATTCGACTTCGCAAACACGCGGCGCACCGTCCAGCGCCACCGCATTGAGGTGGGCGGCAAGCGCGGGACGGAGGCGTCACAACGGTTTGAGCGGAACCTGCCCATCACCCTGCCGCCGGTGGGGCTGCGCCGCGCCGCAAAGATGCTCGTCGAGCTGTGCGGCGGCGTCGCCGCGCAGGGTATCGCGGACGACTGGCCGGGGCGGCATGAGCCCGCCACCGTCACAATGACATCGGAACGGATGAGAAACGTTCTGGGAATGGACCCGGGCCTGGAGACGTCCGCGCGGACGCTGCGCTCTCTTGGATTCGATGTGTCCGTCGCGGACGGGCCGGACGGCGCCTACACGATCACCGCAACCGTCCCCCCCTGGCGGACGGACATCGGCATCGCCGACGATCTGATTGAGGAGGTGGCGCGAATCATCGGCTATGACGCGATTCCCGTGACACTCTTGCCGCCAACCGGAGAGCCCGATGTCCCTGACCCCCTGACGCGCCTGAAGGACGATGTGCGGGATGCGCTTGCGCGGCTGGGGAATCAGGAGACGATCTCCTACCCGCTGGTGCCGATGGAGCTGCTGAGGACGACGATCCCGGGCGACGCGCCGCAGGACCCCCTGCGGGTGTGGAATCGCATGTCACCGGACCAGGAATACCTGCGAACGACGCTGCGCGGCAGCCTGCTCCGCACGCTGGCAACCAATGAGCGGGGCATTGGGCGGGAATCCTACCGCCTGTTTGAGATCGGACAGGCGTACCTGCCGCGCGGCCCGCGCCATCAGCCGGAGGAACGGACATACGTCTGCGGCGTCCTTGCCGGCGCTCGCGCCGCCCGGTCATGGATCGGCGGAAACGCCGCCGCGCCGGATGAGATGGATTTCTTTGACGCGAAGGGGCTTGTCGAGAGCCTGCTTGAGACGATCAACGTCCGCGCGCGCTATGAGGCGGCGGATGACCGCATTCTGGCGCACGGCCGGACGGCGCGCATCCTGGCGGAGGACGAGAACCGCCCCATTGGCGTTCTTGGCGAGGTGCACCCGGATACGCTTGCGGCGCTGGACATCCGGGCCTCACGCGTCGTCCTCTATGAGATCGACCTGCAGGCCGCGCTGAGCCATCGCGAGGAACGCGACAGGGCGTGGCAGCCCGTCTCGCGCTATCCGGGCCTGCGCCGTGAACTCGCCCTGCTGGTCGATGAGACATCGCCCGCCGGCGCGGTGGCTGACATCATCAGAAACTTCCCCTCGGTCATGACATCGGCCCTGGTGGATGTCTATCAGGGGCCGCAGGTGCCGGACGGCCAAAAATCCCTGGCGTTCTCCCTGGTCTGGCAATCGCCCATGCGCACGCTGACGGACCATGAGGTCGACGTGGCGCAGGCGCAGTTGCTGGACAAACTGCGGCGGGAGACGGGCGCGGTTCTGCGGTCATAGCCGCAGCGCGCCCCAAACAGCGGAGGCGCAACGGGACAATGACAGCACAGACGGGCATGATTCTGGTTGAGGAGGCTCTGGAGCGCGTTCTGTCCGCAATCCGGCCGCTGCCGCCCGCCCGTGTTCCCCTCTCGGACGCGGACGGGCTCATTCTTGCGGAGGATATCCGCTCCGCCATATCCATCCCCCCGCTGCCGAACTCCGCCATGGACGGCTACGCGGTCCGCGCGGAGGACGTGGCCGGAGCGCGGCAGGACGCGCCGACCACTCTGCCCGTCATTGGGGAAATCGCCGCCGGATCGCCGCCGGAGCCGCCCGTGACGCCGGGCGCGGCGGTCCGCATCATGACCGGCGCGCCGGTGCC
>JAAXGS010000081.1 GCA_012271225.1 Dehalococcoidia bacterium
CTGCAGGGGATGCACCTCTCCGTCGCGAAACTCAAGCACCGGCCTGAGGCTGAGAAGCCCGCCAAGCAGCCGCTGCGCCTTACCGATGCGGCCGCCCCGCGCGAGGTACTCGAGGGTATCAACGGCGAAGTAGATGCGTGTCCGGCTTGCCGTATCGCGCGCCCACTCGGCGAGCTCCGCGATGTTCATGCCCTCGCGCGCTTTCTGCCCCGCCCGCACCGCCAGGTCTCCGAGGCCCATCGCGACAATGAGGGTATCGATGACTTCAATAACGGCGTCCGGGTGGTCCTGGAGCGCCATGTCCCGCCCCATCCGCGCAGACTCATAGGTGCCGCTTATGCGGGATGAGACAGTCAGCGCGAGCACCGGGCCGTTGGGCGCAAGCCTCGAGAAGGCGTCCGCAAAGTCCTGCGGCGAGGGCTGCGCCGTCTTGGGGGTGACGGTTTTCTCCTCAAGCCGGCGATAGAACTCCTCGCTGCCGAGGCTGACACCGTCCCGATACTCCTCCTCGCCGAAGAAAACATAGGCGGGAACGACCGTGATGCCCGCCCTCTCCGCGTCCTCCTGTCGAACGTCCGATGTGCTGTCCGTCAGCACCTGCACGGCGCCCTGTGATGTCACCGTCATAACAACCTCCCTCCGTTCCGCGCCGCACAGGACAGAGCGCGGCGCGGCCGCGCGATTTGGCAGTCGCGCCTATTCGTATCTGCTCCAGTCCACAGTGGAAAGAACCCGCCTGGCGTTCTCCAGAAAGATCTTGCCGCGAACCTCATCGGAGATGTCCAGGTCCTGGAAATCGCGCAGCCACCGCTCAAGGTGGAGAGCCTGAAAGTCTGAGCCGAACAGCACCTTGTTCTGCAGCCGCGTCTGCATTTCCCGAATGAGCTCCTGCGGGAAGTACCAGGGCGACCAGCCGGAGATGTCCATGAACACGTTGGCCTTGTGCACCAGCATGGATATCTGTTCCTCAACCCAGGGCCACGCCGGATGCGCGAGGATGATCTTCAACTCCGGGAAATCCGCCGCGACGTCATCCCACCAGATTGGGTTGGAGTACCACTGCTTGCGGCCGCCGCCGCCCGGCAGGCCGGAGCCAACCCCGTTATGGCCGCTGTGCGTCAGGATGGTGAGTCCCAACTCCTGCGCCCTGTCCCACAACGGATAGTACTGACTCTCGTTCGCAAAGAAGTTCATTCCAGTGGGCAGCAGTTTGATCCCCTTGGCGTCAAACTCCCCTGCCGCGCGTTCAAGATCGCGTATCGCCTGCTCGCCGCGGTTTGGGTTCACGGAGCAGAAGGGTATCCAGCGCGTGGGCGCGCGGCGGACGATCTCCGCCACCCAGTCATTCGGATCGGGTGATTCGGTGTCGCCGGGCTGGCGGGTGTCCGAGGGAAGGAGCACGCCGACGATATCGTGTTTCTCATAGAGCTCGACGTACTGCTCCGGCGTTTCCAGATCAGGCTCGGATCGCCTGAAATACTGCCGCATCTGCCGGGTCTGGTCCGCGTTGTCCGCAACGGCGCTGGGGCGGAGAGCGGGGTTTGGCGGCGGGTGAACATGGACATCGACGGCCTTCATGGTAACGCAACACCTCCTCCCGCCTGCCGGTGTGATCCTGATGGCAGAATGGCAATTCGCCGTCACCATGTCAACGCGCGGGCGGCCCGGCGCTCACACAGGCGGTTGCACACTGCGCGCGTTCGGTATAGGTGTAACCCGGCGGCTCGGCGCTCACGCCGGGCCGCGCGTCTCAGGCAGCGCGCCGAGCCATGCGCCGCCGCTCCGCCGGAGACGGAGCCGGCCGCAGACCCCACTGCCTCTCCCGTCGAAACCGCGCCGGGCCGTAGGTCACCGGCGCGCGGGGCGCTGCGCTCACCGTCGATGCCCTGACCCGCGGCCTGACCGTTGTTGCCCTCATCATTGCCTCCCGTCTCTTGCCGTCCGTTCTTCCCTGGCCGCCCGTTTCCGGATCAATCTTTTCCAGGCAAGTCAGATCTTTTGTTCTCTCTTCATAAGTAATAGTACATGTGTTCCCAAATGCGCGCAAGCGGGTATCCCGGACCCGCAGCGGGGCACGGTGTTAGGGGATCTGCGCGCGGAGAGAGTCCGGCCTTTCCGTCGCGCGCTCATCTCAGGGCTACAATGGCAGTGAGGACCCCCGAGGCGATCGTCCAAACACAGGGGCGCCCCGACCAGCAAACACCCCAGCCGGCAAACAATAAACAGAGGAAAAAGTTGTGATTGACCTTGAGAGCGTTGCCAAGCGGTACGAGGTGGGCGCGATAACCGTCACCGCGCTGGACCGTGTTGATCTGCACGTTTCTGAAGGAGAGTTCATCGTTGTGCTGGGCCCGTCCGGGAGCGGCAAAACAACGCTGCTGAACGTGATCGGCGCGTTGGACACGCCGACGGAGGGCCGTATCACGGTCGGCGGGCAGAGGGTGACGGGCGCGTCCGGGAGCGCGTTGTTCGCCTTTCGGCGCTCGATGGTGAGCTTCATCTTTCAGAGCTTCAATCTGTTCCCCGGGCTCACGGCGCTGGAGAACGTTCAGTTCGGCATCGATGCGGCAAACAGGGCCAGCGCCGAGCCGAGCCGCTCCGCCGCGGACGTGTTGGAGGACGTGGGGCTTGGAGAGCGCATCCCGCATTTTCCCCATGAGCTGTCTGGCGGGGAGCAGCAGCGCGTGGCCATTGCGCGCGCCCTGGCGACCGGAAACCCCGTTCTGCTGGCGGATGAGCCGACGGGTGAGCTGGATTTCACAACGGGCGCGCAGATTCTGGAGCTGCTCCATCAGCAGGCGGATGCGGGCAAGACGATCCTGGTTGTGACGCACAACCGGGAGATCTCCCGCATGGCGGACCGCGTGATTGAGCTCAGCAGCGGCCGCATCGTTCACGATGGTCCGCCCGCGGGCGGACGCGCCGCCATCTCCGATCTCCGCTGGTAACCGGAGCGCGCGATGACTCCCCGCCTGCTCCTCACCTGGTCCCTGCGCGACCTGCGCGCGCGCTGGATTCAAGTCCTCACCATTGCGCTGGTCATTGGGCTTGGCGCCGGCAGCTTCGCGTCCTTCAACAGCATGACGGCCTGGCGGCTGGCTTCCAACGACGCGAGCTATGAGGTCACCCGCATGTACGATCTGCGCGTCGACCTCAGCGACGGCAGCTATCTGGAGCGGGGCCGCCTGACGGACATCATCCGCTCCATCCCGTCCGCGCAGGGAGTCCTCGCCATCGAGGAACGCCTGACAATACCCACCCAGCTCAGGCTTGAGGCGGGCAATGAGACCGTTCTGGTGCCCGGCAAGATGGTGGGGATGGATTTCTCCGCCCCGGACGGCCCGTCCGTGACGCGCGTCCACATCACGCAGGGCAGCACACTGGGGCCGGAGGACGCCGGGGAGCCGCGCATCCTCCTTGAGCACAACTTCGCCACGGCATATGAGTTGCCGGCGGAGGGGCAGGCGCTTCTCGCGGGAGGACGCCCGGTGACCTACGTTGGCCATGCGCTTGCGCCGGAACACTTCTTTGTGTTGACGGAGGAGGGGGCCATCTTCGCCCACACCACCTACGCCATCATCTTCTCCACCGTGGAAACCGTGGGCATGATTGCGGAGCGCCCCGGAACGGTCAATGACGCCGTCATGCGCCTGGACGACAGCCTCTCCCGGGAAAGCGTCATCGCGGAACTGGAGCGGGCGCTGGCCGCGGCGCTACCACGGGTTGGCGTTGTGGTGACGCAGGACAGCGACGACCCCGTGTTCCGCGCGGTGACGGAGGACGTGGCGGGGGATCAGCAGACCACCAACGTCATCGCGTTTGCCATCTTCATTGGCGCGGTCTTTGCGGCGTTCAATCTGACGTCCCGCATGGTTGAGACGCAGCGGCGGGAGATCGGCGTCGCCATGGCGCTTGGCGTGCCCGGCTGGCAGATCGCCCTGCGGCCCATGCTGGTCGGCGCGCAGATCGCGCTCTCCGGCATCGTCTTTGGCGTGGTGGTCGGCTGGCTGCTCGCGCAGGCGCTGAAGAGCGTCCTGAATGAGTTCCTGCCGCTCCCCGTCTGGGAGTCCCCCTTCCAGTACGGGATATTCATCATCGTCAATGTCGTCGCTCTGCTGGTATTGCTGGTCGCCATCGGCTACCCCATTCGCCGCGCCGTGGGTGTTCAGCCCATTGACGCGATCCGAACAGGGCATCTGGCGGCGCGCGGCGGCGGGCTTGCGCCGCTGATGACCCGGCTGCCCATACCCGGCGCAACATTTGGACAGCTGCCGTTCAGGAACGTGGCCCGCGCGCCGCGCCGCGCCGCGCTCACCATCCTGGGCATTGCCGCCGCTGTCGCCGTCATCGTTGTCCTGGTGGGCATCTTCGATTCCTATCTCTCCACGCTGCAGGCAGGGCGGGAGGAGACGCTGAAGTCCGCGGAGGACCGACTGATCATCGATCTGGCTCTGCCGGTCCCGACGAATTCATCAATTGTCACGACCATTCGTGACGCGGAGTCCATCGCCGCCGTGGAGCCGGGCCTGCGCGTCGGCGCGTCACTCTCAGCCGACGACGCGGACGAGGGGTTTGAGGTGTTGCTGCGCTTCATCGACTTCGACAGCGCGTTCTGGACGCCGACGGCGGTCGAGGGCCAACTGGATCAAAGTCGGCGCGGCATCGTTGTGGCCCGCAAGGCTGCGTCCGATCTGGGGGTCGCGGCGGGTGATGAGGTTGTGCTCACGCATCCCGTGCGTGAGGGCCTGGCGTCCTTCTCACTGCGGGAAACACGGCTGCCCGTCCTGGCCATCCATCCGCACTACCTGCGGACGGTAGTCTACATGGACAACCGCCATGCGGACATGCTGAACATTGGCGGCACAACCAACCGCATCACGGCGCTGGCGGTCCCCGACACGGAGACCATCGATGTCAAGGAGGAACTGTTCACCGTCAGCGGGGTGGTGTCCGTCACAACGGTCGAGGCGGAGGCCAGCCTGACGGAGGATCTGCTGAATCAGTTCATCAGCATCATGCGGGTGATGCAGGCCATCCCGCTGCTGCTGGCCGTTCTGATCGCCTACAACACGGCAAGCATTGCCATGGATGAGCGCCGGCGGGAGCACGCCACGATGGCGGCGTACGGAGTGCCCTATCGCACCATTCTGCGCATGGCGGCCGTGGAGAGCCTGATCATGGGCGTGATTGCCACAATTGTCGGCGTCATTTTGGGCTTGGCGCTGATGCTCTATCTGATCAACGTCATTCTGCCGCGCACGTCACCGGAACTGGGGCTGACGATCACATTCACGCCGACGTCCTTTGTGATTGTGTTCGTGCTTGGCGTGCTGGCCGTGGCCGCCGCGCCGCTGCTGACGGCCCGCAAGCTGCGCCGCGACGATATCCCATCCACACTCCGCGTGATGGAGTAGCAGGAGGGCGGGCGAAAGGGGAGCGGGCGCGCCGGCTTGACAACCGCCGTAGATGATGGCAATGTGTTTATGTGATACACATTTTCTGTGAGGAAGTGACGCAATGAAGAACATCACAGTATCCGTAGACGATGAGACCTATCGCCTTTCACGCGTGAAGGCGGCGGAGGCCGGAACGTCTCTCTCCGCCATGGTGCGGCAATTCCTGTCTGATGTCGTGGCAGGGCGGACCCCTGAACCTGAGTTTGAGCGTCTCCGCCGCCAGCAGGACGAAATGCTTTATTCCCTGCACGCTCGCGGCGGCGGCATCCGCGTGGCGGACAATCTCCCCCGTGAGGATTTGTACACGCGTGGTAACGCGCTTTCTTGATACCAACATTGTCCTGTACGCCGTCAGCGCCGCTCCGGAAGAAGCCCGCAAGCGCGGCATCGCGCGGGTTGTGCTGGCGGAGAGGGATAACGCCATCTCCGTTCAGGTGCTGCAGGAGTTTTATGTGCAGTCCACTCGCCCGTCACGCCCGGGCGCGCTCACGCACCGGGAAGCAGTTCGATTCATGGAGACGCTCAGACGCTTC
>JAAXGS010000082.1 GCA_012271225.1 Dehalococcoidia bacterium
CCCTGCACCCCATGCAGGTGCGCTTCCGGGCTGCGCCACACCCCGACTGACGTTTGCGCATCATACCCGCGCAGCGCATCGCCGCGCAAGCCGAAACGATACCGATAGCGTAGGATTGGGGCATGCGGGTCCGCGCGCTGCACTCATGGGACATCTCACCCAAAGAGGCAATCGCCCTGCAGAGGGAGCTTGCCGGACGCCTCTCACTTGACCGTCGATTGACGGAGGAGGACGTCCGCAGCATCGCGGGGCTCGATCTCTCGCCGCCGCACCCGAGGACGGGGCGCGTTCGCGGCGCGGCCGTTGTCGTCGCGTGGCCATCTCTGGAGGTCACAGAGGTCGCGGCAGCAGAGGGAATCGCGCAATTTCCGTACGTGCCGGGGCTGCTCTCGTTTCGAGAGGCGCCGATTCTGCTGCAGGCGCTGTCGCGCCTGCGCGCCACGCCCGATCTCATTCTGGTGGACGGCCAGGGAACGGCGCACCCGCGCCGCCTTGGCATCGCATGTCACATCGGACTGTTCGTGGATGTCCCGACAATCGGCTGCGCAAAGTCGCGCCTGATCGGAGAGCATGAACCACCGGGTGAGGAGAGGGGCGCGCGGAGTGACCTCATCCATCGCGGTGAGGTCATCGGCGGCGTTCTCCGGACACGGGCGGGCGTCCGCCCGCTGTACGTGTCACCCGGGAACGGCATCGATTCGGAATCATCCCTCGCATGGACTCTGGCCTGCGCGCCGCGATACCGCATCCCCGTCCCCACCCGCCTGGCCCACCGGGCCGCCGCCGGAGAAGCGCTCCCGTATACTGGAGAGTAATCATCAGAACACCACGATGACGTTGGAGCACAGCAGATGCTTGAGTTAAGGAATGGGGCACGCGAGGCGCTTGAGCGAATCTCCGGATATCTGGAGCGCCTTTGATCTTCCGGCCCGAACAGCCCGCCTTTCCCGGCTGGACGCGGAATCAGCCCGTCCCGACTTTTGGGATGACGCGATGCGCGCGCAGGACATCCTGAGGGAGGCATCGACGCTCCGCAACGAAATCGAAAAGTGGCAGTCGATTGAACGCCGCGCCCGCAGCCTGGCCGAACTCGCAGACCTAGCTCTGGCGGAGAATGAGAGCGGGCTGCAGGCGGATTTGCAGGCCGAGCTCGACGGAATCCTCGGCGGACTGGAGGGGCTGGAGGCGGAGGCGATGCTGAGCGGGCCGCATGACGGCCGCTCCGCCATTCTCTCCTTTCAGGCGGGGGCCGGCGGCATCGACTCCCAGGACTGGGCACAGATGCTGATCACGATGTTCCGACGCTGGGGAGAGGCGCACGGACACGGAACGCGGATCCTCGATTGGACGGACGGGGATGAGGCGGGTATCAAGCGCGCCGATCTTGAGATTGACGGCCAGAATGTCTACGGCTACCTGAAGGGAGAGGCAGGGGTTCATCGGCTGATTCGCCTCTCGCCGTTTGACAATCAGCATCAGCGCCACACGTCATTCGCCCTGGTGGAGGTGCTGCCGATTGTTGATGACGCGCCGGACGTCGCCATCAGTCCGGATGACCTGCGCGTGGACACGTTCCGCAGCAGCGGCGCGGGTGGGCAGAATGTTCAGAAGAATGAGACGGCCGTCAGGCTGACCCACATCCCCACCGGCATCGTCGTTTCGGTTCAGAATGAACGGTCTCAGGGCCGCAACCGTGAGATCGCCATGCGCATCCTCCTGGCGCGGCTGACGGAGCGCGAGATGGCAAAGAGGCGTGAGGAGGAGATGCGCCTGCGGGGGGAGTTCGTCGCGCCACAATGGGGCAATCAGATACGGACCTATGTCCTGCACCCCTACAAGATGGTCAAGGATCACCGCACAAGTCACGAGGAGGCGGACCCGGACGCGGTTCTTGGCGGCGAGCTGGATCCGTTCCTGATGACCTATATGCGCGGCGTTGTGGGCGTAGCCCGCCGACTTCCGGAATGACCGCTCCCGTTGGCGGGATGGCCGGACGGCGACTCAGCCTCCTTCTCGCGCTCGCTCTCCTGCCGGCATTGGCGCTTGTCGGCGCGTGCGCGTCGAATGAGACCTCAACGCCAACCCCAAATCCCTATCTCATCCCCGGCACGCACGCGGTGGAATACAGGGATGAGGAACTGGGTATCGGCTTCAGCCGCCCGGACGATTGGAGCGTCACTGATCCATCGGAGACGCGGGGCATCGTTGTGTCCGTGGAGTCGCCGGACGGCTCCGTCACCATTGACATAGAGCGTGGCTCCCCCCCGCCGCAGATCGACGTGATGTCCTACGGAAGCGCCCGTATGGACTTCTTTCAGAGGGCCCAACCGTCCCTTACCGTGCTGGAGGAAATCGAGACAACGCTGACGGACGGCACGCCGGCCTACCGCGCGGAATGGGTCTCCCGGCTGGAGGACGCGGAAACGTCCGGTGAAACAATCGTCGCCTTTCGCGGCGACGGTGACGAGCGTGAGGCGTTTCTGATTATCTCTGCAGGCCCAACGGCGCTGTACCGGGCGTGGACGGGGCCGATCCTGTTCTTTCAGGAGACGCTGTCGCTTGATCCGATGGCCGGATGAGGAGAGCAGCCCGCGCTATTCATTATTGCCGCCGCGCATGCCGGCAGCGACGCGCTGGATTACGCTCACGGCGGCCAGCAGAACCACCGCCATGACGGCGGCGCGCGGCTGCCCAACGATCAACCCGATGACCAGCAACGCGACTCGAACGGGGCGCGGCGCGGCGATGAATCCGCCCCTGTTAAGGCTCAGGCTCTCCGCCCGGGCTCGCGCGTAGCTGACCAGCATGGACAGCGCCAGGGCCGAGGCAGTCGCGGCGATTCCGAGGGTGTCATCCTCTCGCGTGAAGTGAACGGTTAGCCCCACAAGCAGGGCACCCTCCCCCACCCTGTCCAGCACGGAATCCAGGAACGCGCCGGTGGATGACACGGAATCGGTGTGGCGCGCCAACGCTCCGTCCAACCCGTCCAGCAGGCTCCCCAGGAGAAAGATCAGCCCTGCGGGGAGCAGCGCGCCCTGACTGGCGAGGTACCCGGACGCCACTGCGATGAGCGCGCCAAGAACAGTCACGTGGTTTGGC
>JAAXGS010000083.1 GCA_012271225.1 Dehalococcoidia bacterium
GTTGCACCCGGCCTGAGGGTCAGGTGAGGATTGAAACGCGGAGTGACTGTCAATCAGGGGAGCGGGCGGATTCGCGCCGATGGCCTCAACCCCCACGTGCTTGAGCCCTCCACGCGGTCGGAGCGGGAGCGTGCTTCTTCTGCGGCGCAGTCCTTACAGAGCCACTCGTACGCGCCACCCTCAAACAGGGCGGCGCAACTCTCGCAACGGAGTATCGCCATCGTTACCCCCTATGCACAATTATAAGCCGACAGAGTGCGGCGGCAATGAGACCGATGAGACCTGTGAGCACAAGGGCGCTATTTATCTCCCAGAGTATAGCACCCCCGAGAACAAGGAGCGCGAGGATGATGAGAATCGCGCATCCGCACAAAAGCCCCTTCGCGTCCTGCCTGAACTCCCAAGCCGCGCGTGCTTGCCGCTCCCTGCGCTCTCTGCGCCATTGCGCCTCGCGCGTGTCCTTGTCGGTCATAACAGAAATCCCCGCTCCTTATTTTTCTGCCGCAAACCCGCAAGCGTCAGCGTGTGGTTCCCCCGCACACGCGGCGATGCCCGCGTGCCCATTCCCTGCGGACGCTGACGATGGCCTCGGACTGGTAGGGGCGGAGGGCAACAACCTTTATGCGGCTTGCAGGGCATTGATTATGAGGGATGCCTCGTGCCTAGAGAGTCTTTGGAGTGGTCTATTGCCGAGCAGGTCGCGTCGAATGACAGGTGCTGCCTCCTTCTTTCGTCTCATAAGTCCAGCGATGTAGTTGATTTGCTTCTTTGTGGCTGGTTGCGGGAGTGGTTCCAGGTGGGGGGCAGTTTTTGGCGCCCCGCGTGTAGCCGCCCGCTTAAGAAGGTCTATGATATCGGTTACGGTTCGTGACGGTTCGTCGTTGTAGGCCATGGCGCGCGGCGGCTGCATGCCGTCTTCCGCGAGTTGCTCGACGATCCGCTGGACGGCGGCGCGGCTGGTTGTGTGATGCGGAGCTACGGCCTGAATGGCGCCAAGCAAGGAAAAGCGGACGGCGCCTGCCTTTTTGGGGGATACCCGCTTGCCCTCTTCGTTCTGTGCCCGCATATGCTGTATCCACCCCGTATATTCGAGGAGTCGGGCGGCATCGATCAAGGCAGTGGCGCACGCGGTCGTGCTGGCTGGGTTGTTGTTGTGTCCGCGCGTCATTGCGGCATTTTATCACGGGGTTCTTCCCCCTCGTCCTCCTCGGCGTCGTCTCCCCCTAGAACTCGAAGAGGTTTAGAGGCCGTCTGATAATGTCAGGCACTGTTTACCGTCCTCTCTTCCTGCGTGGTACTGAGTGCCTTGCGCATCACCTGAATGATCTGTGCGATTCACGTCGTTGTATGCAGTTAAGGATGCGCGGGATGCGCTCGAACTTGTTGCCATCGCGGGGAACAGCCAGCAGCGTGGCGACTGCCGCAGCGTGAACTCTAATTCCTGTCTGGTGAGAGGAACGAAGTTTCCCTTTCAGGTTGTCAGCGTGGGTTCTCGACGTTGCTCTACGACCACACCGTGAATTATGAGTCCTGCAGAACCTCTCGGCGGACCACTTGGGTCACGGGGCGATTGGATCCCGAGTCCTGAGTTCCGGGAACAATGAGAAATCGCGGTCTCGCGTCAGGAGCGCCTCCGCTCCGTGGGCCACACATAATGCCGCTATCCTGGCATCGTGCACCACTCCGCCAATCACTAGCGGCCGCTGGATGAAACGCTCCAATATTTCAAGAAAATCCTCGGTCTCTCCGATCAACTGCAATGACGGGGAAGCAGTCCAAGCGGCGAGCTGCCGCCACGATTGCTCCGGACTCGTGACGCTGTCCCTCCAGATGCGGGGGTTGGTCACCACGCTGAGGAACTCATAGCAGCATGGCCAAGGAATGGCCCAGGCATCAGCGCCTTCCGCCAATCCCCGTATGACCGCCGCCGCCGATTCGTGGTGCCTTGATTCGCGCCGATGCGCATACACCAGCAGGTTGGTGTCGACGGCTATCATCAGGTTTCAGGCTCTCCGTAGATGATCTCCCGAAGATCCTGCCAGGAGTACGTCTCGAGAGGGTCTCTCCCTCCGGCCTCGCCCACGCTGTGGTCGCGCAAAACGTAGCGTTCGCGTGAGATTGGGGTCGAGAGCACTTGCCGCAGCCCTTCCTCGACGACGGCGCGCAACGGGCGCCCCGTTCTCTTCGCGTGCCGCTTCGCGCGGTTGAGCAATTCGTCCTGGATGTCGAGTGTTGTTTTCATAATGCCCATACTAGCCATATCGCTATTACTGGGCAAGCCATACGGGAACCGGGCGGCAGAGATTCCCGCGTGAGGTGCGGGTGTCTCTGCGCTGCAGTGCCGGACAGGTAAGAGAAGTGAGCGGGTGAGCGGAGTCTCTCTGGCGCCAACGCCCTAGCCTTGTCGGCTGCGCTTCTTGCCCACGGTGTCAGGTTCTGCGGGGGAAGCCCAGCAGCCAGGCGATCGCCGCTGCTGCCACCAGGACCGTGACGCCAATCGCCACCAACAGCAGCGGGTTCGTTCCTGCCGCAGGCGGCTGTATTGTTGGCGTCGGTGTGGGCGTGGGGGTCGTCGTCACAGTGGCGGTCACCGTCACGGTCGCCGTGGCTGTGGCCGTCGCAGTTGCTGTCGAGGTTGGTGTGGCGCTTGCCGTCAGCGTCGGCGTGACCGTTGGCGATGGCAACGGACTTGGAGTCGGCGTCAGCGTCGGTGTTGGCGCCGGCGTCGGTGAGGGTGTCGGCGACGGGCTCGGTGTTGGCGACGGTGACGGCGTTGGCGTGGGGGTAGCTGTAGGCGTCGGTGACGGGCTCGGCGTTGGTGACGGCGTCGCTGTTGGCGTGGGGGTCGGTGACGGCGTCGGCGTCGGTGACGGAGTGGGCAGCGGGGGGAGGATGATGCCGGGTGTCGTCGTTCCAATCGGCCGTGGCGTGCGTATTGGCCGCGGCGTGGATGTTGGGATAACGGTGGGCTGCGGTGTTGGCGTTACCGCCGGCCGCGGCGTGGGAATCAGCCGTGTCATGCCGCTGCTGGGGGATGACCAGTCACTCAGCCCCTCATCGTTCTCCGCCCGCACCCTCGCCTCATAGCGTGTGACGGGGTCCAGCCCGGTGAGCATGGTGGTGTTCAGCGTGCTGATGACGCTGCTCTCCCAGTTCCGCCACGCGCCCGAGCCGACCTCACGGTATTGCACCTCGTAGTCGGAGACGGGCGGGCGCCCCGTGTTGTCTCGCGGCATCCATGTGACGCGCAGGCTGTAGGCCGTCGCATAGTTCACGTGCGGCGGGGCCAGCCGCAACGGCCGCTCATTGAGATCCACGATCTCGATTGTGACCGTGATGGTGTCGTCCGCGGAGAGGTCCTCGATGCCGTACACGGCTCGGCCATCGGTCACGTGCACATCGACCTCATAGCTCTCCTTGCTTTCAAAGTCCAGCGGGGCGAAGGTCAGGAGGGATCCGTTTGACGGATTGAGGCGGAAGAACTCCATATCCGGGCCGGACAGGCTGTACGTCAGCCTGTCCGCAGTCTCCGGATCCGTTGCGGAGACAGGCATCCCGATCGCCGCCCCCGCCACCGTGTTCTCCTCCACGGAGCGGGTTGTGTGCGCGCCCTCATCGAACGTCGGCACGCGGTTGGGAATCAGCACGGGTGTCACCGCGCTGACGCTCTTGCCGCTGCCGTGATTGTCTGTGTAGAACCCGGTGGCGCGCACAAAGTGCCCCACGTCATCCACCGTGAGCGTGTACATCGCCTGATCCGCCCCGGTGATGGCGGTCCACGTGCCTGTCATGAGTGTAGAGTCGTAGTCCGGTGACCGTTCCCACAGCCATGTGACGGCGGTGACGCCGCCGTCGATGTCGCTGATTGTGGCGGTCAACTCCGTCTCCACCAGGAACTCGAGGGGCGCCAGGCTCGCCGCCCCGGGCTCGTCCTCGTTGATGATCTGGATAGTCACCGTGATGGTGGCGTCAATCGCGGCGTCAGCGCTGTCGTCAGGGCCCTTTCCGTCGCTGACGCGCACGTCCACCGTATAGCTGCTCCGGGCTTCATAGTCAAAGACGGCGGCGGTCTCCAGCCGTCCGCTGTCCGGCACAATACCGAAGTGCGCCGCGTCCGCCCCGCCCAGGCTGTAGGTGAGCGTGTCAGCATCGGCGTCCACGGCAGCAACGGGCGAATCAAAGGGGCTGCCAAGGATCAGATTCTCCGAGACAGAGCGGGTGGCGGTTGCGCCGTCAGTGAACACTGGCGGCTCATTCGGCAGGGGTGTGCTGCCTGATTCGGTGACTGACCATGCGCCCGTGCCCTCATCATTGGTGGCGCGGACCTGGATGCTGTACAGAGTGTTCACAGTCAGCCCTGTGACGGTCACGCTGCGATCCGTAATCGTCATGCCGCTCTGCCATTCAATCCAGGAGGCGGCCGGTTTCGGCCCCGTAATCCGCACAACATAATCCGTGCCGTCAGTGAGGGAGGTGGCCCCGGCGGCCAGCGGCCAGCGCGCCTGTTCAGAGAGCGGATTTTCCGCATCCGCAAATGCGTACTGCGCGCCGTTCAAATGAAGCGCAAGAGCATCAAAAAGACTCACGTCCTGTGACTGAATGACCGCAAACGTCACATAGCCCTGATCGTCCTCGACCAGGGTCTGAATGGTGTACTCGACGCCCTCATACATGAATGTTTCGGGTGAGAGTGAACCCTGGGCGGATCCCTGACCGGCAAATCCCGTTGTTGTACCGGACAATTGCGCCGTCATCGTGCCGCAGTAGGTATCGATATTTTCACAATCTGCGGGCAGCGGATCCGGCGACGTGAGCAGGGGAGTCTCCCCGTAGCGCACATCGTAGTCCGTGATGGGCGGGCCGGTGTTGTCTGGCTCAGACCACTCAATCGTCAGGCTGGTCTTGCTGGGCGCAGTGACCGTGACCGTGTCCGGGTCTGACGGCGCCTCGCTGTCATCGTCCGTGACCGTCACGTTCACCGTAATGGTGTCCGTGATTCCGACGGGATCAGTGACGATGACAATAAAGGTCAGGGACGGCGCGGTCTCAAAGTCGAGGGTGGCGTCATCGGCCACGGACAGCGCGCCGGCGTCGATGGTGAACAGAGCCGCGTCCTGCCCGCTCAGGTCCCAGGTGAAGGTGTCATAGCCGCCGGAGGTGAGGGCCAGGGTGTGAATGACTCCCGTTGTGTTCTCCTGCACCTCAACGTCGACCTCATCCTCGAAGTCTTCGATGATGGGCGGAGTGCGGCCGGGTTCCGACCATTCGCCTGTTCCCTCAGCATTGGTGGCGCGGACCCGCGCCTCATAGTCCGTTCCCACGGTCAGGCCGGTGATGACCGTGTTTGTGCTCGTGCCGTCATGGGCCACGGCCATCCAGGTCGTCGTGCCAACCTCACGGTAGTGTACGTCAAAGTCCGTGATGGGCGGGCCGGTGTTGGTCGGCCGCTCCCACTCAAGGGCCAGCTGGGCGGGGTCGCCGCGCAGCTGGGTTGGCGCGTCCGGCTTTCCCGGCGGTTCATCGACGTCACCCACGTTGATACGAACGGTGAATGACTCCGTTGTCTTGCCGTCCGTCACCGTTCCGGTGAGGACCCAAGCGTTGTTGTGGGCGGAGGACAGCATCGGGTCCTCATGGTTCAGCGAGGCAAGAGCCACAATTCTGCCGGTGCTAACGCCCAGGCTGAACAGATTTCTGCCAAAGCCGGTCAGACCGAATGTGAGAGTGTCGCCGTCTGCATCAGTGGCAGACATATAGCCCACCTCCGTGTTGGCGGGCAGGTTCTCCGTCACGGTGAACTCCATCGGATCGCTTGCGGGGACGGGCGCGCTGTTTTCATCGTCATCCACGACGGTGACATGGACGGAAGCCGTCAACCCGTCATACTCGCTTGGGCCGGTGGCCGTGTGCGTGATGGTTGTGGTGCGTTGGTCGCGATCGATGGGCGCGAACGGATGGTCATCGTCCTGATCGTCGTCCACGGCGGTCACCGTCACGGTCTGGGGCGTATTCCAGTTGTCCGGCGTGAAGGTCATGGACGCGGGCGAGACCGTGATGATGTCCTCACCGACGTAGGACGGGTTCGCCACGATGGAGACAGTCACAGCGGAGCTTGGCTGTCCGTAGGGACGGATGGTGTATGTCCGGCTGTGGCTCGTGCCGGCGGCCTCCGTCACGGAGAGGGAGGTCCGTGAGACGACCAGCCGCGGTTCATCATCATCCACAATCGTCAGCAGCCGATAGGGCGGGAACAGGGATCTCTGCGTCGCGTCAGCAACGGCGGACACGGTGAGCGTCTTATCCCCCGTGTGCACCGAGTTATTCACCGCGGTCACGGTCACTCCATCCGCGGCGGGGGTCCTGGTGAGGCCCGCCGGGACCCGGACGACGTTCACCGCCCTGTCGGGTGACACAGTGAAATCGGCGGCGACCGCCGGCGGCAAGGGCAAAATGGAGAACTCGTATTCAATATCCCAGTCTGAGGGGCGATCAAGCCGCAGCCGGATCGTCGTGGAGCCGCGCGCCTCATTGATCTCGCCATTCATGGAGAACGTTGCCCGGGGGAGCGGATCGTCATCGATCACAGAAATCGGCAGGGAGTTCACGATGCTTTCGCCGTCCACGGTGTGGAGGATCTCCCAAGTACGCGGAGCGTTGTCGATTCTGTTGTCCACGCCGCTGACGGTGATCGTTTGGGGTGTGGCCCAGTTCGCCGGCGTGAAGGTGAGTGTTGTCGGTTCAAAGGTCACGGGGTCCGGACGGTCGGTGGAGAGGGTGATGGTTTCCGGCTCCACGGGCAGAATGGTGAGCCAGGCAGTGGCCGTTTGAGGTGTGTCCCAGTTCGCCGACGTGAATGTGAGTGTTGGAGGGTCAAAGGTGAGGGGGACGGGACTCTTGGGGGACAGTGTTATGGAGACCTGCTCCGAGGGTTCACTGGCAAGTTGAACGTTGACCGTTTGGGGCGTGCTCCAGTCATCCGGCGTGAAGGTGAGCGTTGGCGGCTCAAAGGTGGCGGGTGACGGAGGGCTGGACAGGGTGACGGAAACCGGGTCTGAGGGCTCACCGGCAAGCCGGACGGTGTAGGTGCTCACACCGTCATCAGGATTCTCCTGAACGTTCAGCCTTTGCGGCGCCAGGACCACGCCCCGCGTATAGCCTTCCGTCCTGCCGCTGCCGCTCTCCGACCAGGCATTTGTCCCGTCACGGCTCAGCGCGCGCACCTGCGCTTGATAGAGGGTATCCGGGTTCAGGCCGGTGAGGGTCGCCATGGTGTCCGTGCTGTTGTGCCCGGCGTCCGTCCAGTCTCCGGATGGACGGGAGCGGTAGCGCAGGTCATACTCCGTGATGCTCGGGCCGGGGTTATCCGGCGCTGTCCAGGTCACGCGCAGGCTGTCCCGGGAGAGGGGAATGACCGTTGGCCGGTTAACGCGGCCGGGCGGCTCCACGGCGTTGAGGATCGTCACCTCAAGCCCCACCCGGCCTGTCCGGCCGGATTCATCGATTGCGATCAACGTCATGCTGTACAGCGTCTTGCCGGATTCATAGTCGATCGCGGCATCGTCCCGGGCGAACAGGCTGGCGCGCGTGTCAGTGTCCGCAACAACGGTGAACGCGGCGCCGTCCTCTCCAATCAGCCCCCACGTGATGCGCTCACTCTGGTCCGGCCTGTCAGCGACCAACACTTCCAGCCTGTTCTCTCTATCCCAGTCCTCCTCCATAGTCTCGGTGATGGGATCCGTGAAGATGCGCTGCGAGAAGAGATAGAAGCTGTAGATGACCGGAACGGGGGCGGGGATGCGCACGGTGTACGTCCCGCCGTCACTGAAGACGGCCTCCGTCACCGTCCATTGTCCGTTGCTCGCCACATCCATCGCGTGGGTTGCGTCACTGAAGGGGAAGGCGGCATCGCCAATGTGCAGGGTGAGGGCGTCCAGACTGTCAACGGTGGTCTGGGCGTCCAGATCAAGATTGAGCAGGTTGTCGCCGGGCACATAGGTCAGCGTTCCAATTTCGTACTGCGTCGAGTCGTACGTGAACTGCGCGGGCGAGAGGGAGCCAAAGGACAGGCTGGCCTGATCATCGCTGTGCCAGCCGATGGCTGAACTGTCGCTATTGACGCCGGCGGTCAGCGTTGCGCAGAAGACATCGGTTGGCAGACACGCGGACGGCGTGCCGGTGGCGGTTGCGGACCATGCGCCCTCGCCCTCATTGTTTCTGGCGCGCACCCGCACGGTGTATTCCGTGTCCGCCGTCAGGCCGGTGATGATGGCGAACACTTCTCTGCTGTCCGTGTCGTCCGATGTCCATGTGGTCCAGTCCCCCGCGTCATCGCAGCCGGTGGAGCTGTCACAGTACTGAACGTCATAGCCGTCAATGGCGGGCTTGCCCTGATTGTCCGGGCGCTGCCACGTCACCGTCAGACCCTCATCGGACGCTGTGTAGACTGCCAACGAGGTGGGCATTGAGGGCGGCTCCGCCACATCGGTCACCATCACCGTCAGAGCCACTGATGCCGTGCCGCCCCGTCCGTCACTGGCGACGACCGAGAACAGGCGCCTCGTCTGAGCCTCAAAGTCCAGGACGGCGTTGGGGGCCACCGACACCTGACCGTTCACAATCTCAAAGGAGTCCGCGTCCGCCCCCTCCAGGCTCAGGGTGACGGCGTCGCCGTTCGGATCGGTCGCGGTGAATTGTTGATCGTCGATGAGTCCTGTCGAATTCTCCGGGATCTGGAGGGTGCGTGTGCGATAGCCGCTGATGATCGGGTCCGCGTTCGGCGGCGGCCCGGGGATGCGCACCCTGTAGGAGCCGCCCGCCCCCATGACGGTCTCTGATGTTGTCCATTGCGCATGGCGGGCAACACTGGATGGATGGGTCGCGTCATCAAACGCGAAGCCGAACTCGTTAATGAGCAGGGTAAAACCGTCCAGGCTGTCCATTGTCGCGTCGTCCGCGAAGTTGATCTGCACCTCGCCGTTGCTCGGACGATAGACAAGATCGATAATCGTGTGACTCTGCCCGTCCAGATCGAACCCCCGGGACGGGAATTCGCCGAAGATCGCAGATGTGGCGACGTCAAAGCCATAGCCGATGTCGGAGCCGTCACCGTCGGCGGCGGCGGTCAGTGTGCCGCAAAAGACATCGTTCGACTGGCAGCCGGCGGCCGTTGTGGCCGTGCCGGTGGCTGACCAGAAGCTCGGGCCCTCGTCATTCTCTGCCAGCAGCCGCACCTCATACGTGCTGTCCCGCGACAGATCCGTGATCGTCACCCACGTTTCCGCTGCCGTCGCCGGCCAGTCTGACCAGTCCGCCTCAGGCGTCTGATCGGCCAGCCGATACTGCACGTCATAGTCATTGACGGGGGGGCCGTGGGAGAACGGCACCGTCCAGGACACCAGAAGCCTGCTGGCGGACACCACAACCACCGTCGGCGCGTCCGGGGCCTGTGGAGGCTCCGCGACGTCCTGGATCTGCACGGTCACCGCCGCCGTCGCGGAATTCGTTCCGTCATTGGCCGTGACGGTGATCTCATAGGATGTCAGGCCGGACTCAAAGTTGAGGAACTGCCCGCCCGCCACCGTCAGGACGCCGGTGGCGGGGTCGATGGCGAAGACCGACGCGTCCGCCCCCCCCAGGCTCCAGGTGATGGTGGCTGTGGGGTCCGGGCTCTCAGCCGTGAACGTGTAGACGTAGATGGTGTTCTCGTTCAGGGGGATCACCCCCATGGCCGGCTCGTTGGTGATGGCCAGCGCCGCCTGCGCGTCAGGCGCGGCAAACACCGCGCCCGTCTGCGCTGTGAACGGGACGGCGTAGGCTGCAACCGTTAACGCCGCCAGCAGAGCCAGCGGCGCCTGACGTCGGATTCCCTGCAGGAAGTTGGTGAAAGCCATAACCGGCCTGAACGTCATGAGGAAACGGGCAGCGCGCCGCCACGGCTAGCCTGTTGTGAGTTACAGTGCGCCACGCATGCTCCAGTGCAGATTGTTCCGCCCGCTTCGCCGTCACGCTCACAGGGAGGCGTCGCCCCCCCGTGACGCCTCGACACGCCTCAGGACAATTCAGTGATTATCCTGGCCGCAATCCCCGGCAGAACGACGCCTGTCGAGGGCAGTGCCAATCGCGGCACAACTGGCTATAGAATAGCATTCTGCGTCATTCCTAACCAGAGCCTGCGCGGCCACCGGATCAGGGGTGACGCGCCCCCCTGCACCGAACCGTCACGCGGCGCGCGGGCTCAACTCCCGTCTGCGCCCCGCCCCAGCAGGAATCCCTTGACCTCATTGCTGTAGCGCTGATAGGCGAGGCCGGTTGCCAAGAGCAGGATGCCGAGCGTGACGAACGCGGCGACGCGGTAGACCGCTTCGAGTTGAAAGACGTCGAAGGCAAAGAGCTTCACAACGGCAACGGCAAGCACGCCCAGACCGGCCAGACGGACGCGGCTGTCGTTCAGGACAATGCCGACCGCGATAGCGCCAATGCCGTACGCGGCCCACAGCACGGTCAACGTCAGCTGCATCGCGTCCGTTTGATCCACGCTCAGCCGCGTTTCCTGAACGGCGAAATAGTGGATCGCCTCCAGGCTCAGCGTCCACAGGGCGAGCGCGGCGGCCGCGGCGGGCAGCCATCGGAACACGGCGAGCTCCTCCTCCGGCAGCTGCCGCAGCGGGGAGCGGAACACCCACGCGATGACGGCCAGGACCGCCACGACCGCGGCGTTGACGAGGAAGTGATAGTTGAGGATAAGGGTGTGCGCGTCTGGGTCCGGTTCAATTATCAGGGTGTCCACCCACAGGAGCTTGACCCCGGTCAGCGCCATGAGCGCGAGCCCGCCAAGCCGCGCGAATCTGATGTTCCGCCATAGCCCCACGGCCAGCAGCGCGGCGGCGTAGAGGGACCAGACAAGGGTCAGCGTCAGCAGCATCACGCCCTGTTGGTCAGCGTCCAGCCGCGTTTCCTGAACGGCGAAATAGTGGATCGCCTCCAGACTCAGCGTCCACAGGGCGAGCGCGGCGGCCGCGGCGGGCAGCCATCGGAAGACCGCGAACTCCTGCTGCGGCAGCTGCCGCAGCGTGGCGCGGAACGCCCACGCGATGACGGCCAGGACCGCCACGAAGGCGGCGTTGGTGAGGAAGTGATAGTTGAGGATGAGGGTGTGCACGGATGCGTCCGGTTCAATCGTGAAGGTGTCCACCCACAGGAGCTTGGCCGCGGCCAGCGCCATGAGCGCGAGACCGCCAATCCGCGCGAATCGATTGTTCCGCCATAGCCCCACGGTCAGCAGCGCGGCGGCGTAGAGGGACCAGACGAGGGTCAGCGTCAACAGGAACCCGGCCTCCGCCGCCTCATCCGTCCCCAGTGAGCGCCCCGCGCGCTCCGCCGCGTCATCGAAATACAGGAACACCTGCAGGGTGAGCAGGATCACCGTCAGGACATTGGCCGCGGCGAGCAGCCCTATCCTCACACTCCCCTCGTATTCCTCAATGATGAACTCCCGATACCGGTGGTACAGATACGCCGCCGCGTACAGCGCGGTGATGACAAAGGCATAGACGATGAACCATGCGTTCAGGACAACGGTGAATGCCTCCGCGTCCGTGTCCACTCCGTTGACCAGCAGGTACCCCGCCGCGAGTGTCAGGATGCCAAGTCCAAAGCCGCGTGAAAGAGCGCGCCTGAGCATGAAACCGCTCCAGACAAGGACGGCGCCCTCCGCGGCCCAGGCCATCGTCAGCCATACGGGGGAGGTGAATCGCAGCGGGATGGCGATGGTCAGGAACACGATCGCGGTGGGCAGGGCGATCATCGCCACCCGGAGCGGCGCGCCCGGCCGGGCGTAGGCCGCGTAGGCGATCAGGAAGTAGAGCGCGGAGAGCGCAAGCGCGATCAGCCACAGGTATTCCGCATAGCTTTCCCGCAGCACAAGCACGCTCAACCCGAAGAACGCGAAGCTGTTTCCGACAACCAGCGCCATGTCCAACGGATCGGGAATGCGCCGCCAGAGAACGTGGAACAGCGTTGTTGCCCCGGTGAACAGCAGAAAGATGATCGTCAGTCCCGCCTGAAACAGGCGGGGGTCGGTGTCCTGAAACTGCCAGTAGCCCAGTGAGAACAGCCCGTAGGAGCCGAGCCACCCGGCAAGCGTGAACCAGCGCCAGTTGCGGACGGACGCGACGGCGAAGATGCCGAGATCAATCACCACGATGTACGGCAGGATCAGCCGCACGTCCGGCAGCTCCGCCGCCAGGAGGATCGGCAGTTCCCTCCCTGAGAGGATCGGCCGTTCTGTCCCAGGGAGGATCGGCGCGATGAACGCGCCCAGGATTCCCAGGAATCCGATCACGCGGGAGTCGTAGCGGACGGCGAGGGCAACGGCCAGCGCGACCACGACGCCCAGCGCCAGAAAGGCGACGACCGGCGGGACCATCTCATAGAGCGCGTACGCCGCGTAGATGGAGATGTACAGCGTGGCCGCGCCGCCGGCCGTCACGGCCTGTGACCACGTGGGCACGCGCCGCTGCATGTACTCGCCCACGCCCAGCAGCGCGGCTCCGGCGGCTATTCCCAACAGGATGCGGCCCCGCTCATCAATCCATTCGTTCTCAAACGACAGCAAGAGAAAGAACCCGATGCCCAGCGCCAGCGCCAACGCGCCGATGATGGCGAGCCAATTCCTGCCCAGCAGGCTCTCCCAGTCGATCCTCTCCACGTTGATGGACGGGAACGGGAGCGGCATTTCACCGGTTTGCGGCGCGCGGCGCGGGGGCTGCCCGGCGCGAGGCGCTGCCGCTTGGGGTGGGGGCGTTGGCGCGGCGGGAGGCGTTTGGGACGGTGGCGTTGGCGTAGCGGCAGGTGATGCTTGGGGCGGTGGCGTGGGGGCGGCGCCGGGCCGCTGTTGTCCCAACTGCGACTGCAGCCAGTCCAGCCGCGCGGTCAATCCCTCAATCTGCTGACGGATCCGCAGAAACTCGCCCTGCAGTCGCCGCGCGTCCTCATCCCCGCCGGGCGCGGCGGTCAGCGGGTTGCCGCATGAGGCGCAATAGACGCTGCCGGGCGGATTGGCCCCACTGCAGACTGAACAGATGACAGCGCTCACGGTCGGCCCCTGCCCTCGCGGTGGATGCGGCGATGCCCCAACTCCACAAGGTTCTTGCTGCGCACACTATATCCGTATTCCGCGCGGGGGGCGTCACACACGGCAGGGGTGATACGGCGCGCGGCGAGGCATCCGCTCTGTGAGCGAGGCGGTGACGGCGGGAGTCCCGCGGACTGACCGCCGGCGGGCGGATGGTATAATTCGCATCGGCATGGCGCGGGCGCGCATGCGGACCGCGCGGCGTCCCCTGGTGGGAGGGCGCTCGAAGAGTCCTGAGGGGGGTACAGGCATGTCAGACGGCGTCGTTGACGTTTCGCACACCATGCGGACGCGCGATCTTACGAATGCAGCCAAACGGCAGGCGTCCCTGCTGTGGTTCACGGAAGTCACTTCAGATGATCTTGCGCTGGCCGGCGGCAAGGGAGCCAACCTGGGCGAGATGACCCGCCGCGGCGCGCCCGTCCCGCCCGGCTTCGTCGTCACGGTTGTCGCCTATCAGCAGTTTCTGCGGGACAACGGGCTGGAGGCTCGAATTCGGGACATACTGGACGGCATCGACGTCAATCAGTCCACCGCGCTCGTTCAGGCGGCGGCGGCCGCGCAGGCCGTCATCATGGATGCCCCGTTATCGCAGGACCTGGCGCGGGAGATCGGAGAGGCCTACCGCGCCATGGGCGGGGGGCACGTGGCGGTCCGCTCATCCGCCACCGCGGAGGACCTGCCGGACGCGTCATTCGCCGGTCAGCAGCGCACATATCTCAACGTTGAGGGCATCGACCGGGTTCTTGAGACCGTCAAGGGGTGCTGGGCCAGCCTGTTTGAGGCCCGCGCCATCTTCTACCGCGCTGAGCAAAACTTCAGTCAGTTTGCCGTCGGCATTGCCGTGCCGGTGCAGCGGATGGTGCAGTCTGAGATCTCCGGCGTCATGTTCACGGCGGAGCCGAACAAGAGCGACCGCTCCCGGGTGCTGATTGAGGCCGTGTACGGTCTTGGCGAGTCCGTTGTCTCCGGCGCGGTCACGCCGGACTCCTATCTGCTCCAAAAGGACGGCCTGCAGGTGCTTGAGAAGCGGCTTGTTCCGCAGAACCGCATGCTGATCAGAAACCCCAACGCCGCCGGCGCGCATGACCTGAACCATGAGGTGGACGTGCCCGCGGAGCTCTCCCGCTCCTACAAGCTCACGGACGGGCAGCTGGCGGAGATGGTCCGGCACGGACTCACCCTTGAGGAGGCGTACAACCACCCGCAGGACATCGAATGGGCCATTGAGGGCGGCACGTTCTACATCACGCAGACCCGGCCGATTACGACCCTGCAGAGCGTTGGCGAGTCCGAGGGGCTGACGGTGGATGTCACGGACTATCCCCTGCTGCTGCAGGGCACGCCGGCCAGCCCCGGCAGCGCGAGCGGAAAGGTCGTCGTCCTGCCAAAGATCGACGAGACCTCACTGGATCAGTTGGGGCGCGTGCAGAACGGCGACGTTCTGGTGACGGAGATGACGACGCCGGACTACGTGCCCGCCATGAAGCGCGCGGGCGCAATCATCACCGACCACGGCGGACGCACCGCCCATGCCGCCATCATCTCGCGCGAGCTCAGCATCCCCTGCGTCGTCGGCACGGGCGCGGCGACGGCAACATTGTCGGATGGCCGGACCGTCACCGTCGACGGCTCCACCGGGCGCGTCTATGAGGGGGCGGTTCCGGGCGCCGGAGAGGAGATCAGCGAGGACGATGCCGCGGCGCATCTGCGGACGCAAACGAACGTGTACGTCAACCTTGCGGAGCCGGACCTGGCGGACGTCATCGCGGCCCGCAACGTGGACGGCGTTGGACTGCTGCGCGCGGAGTTCATCGTCGCGCGGATCGGGGAGCACCCGCGCCAGATGATGGAGGAGGGGCGGGGCGAGGAGTTCACGCAGCGGGTTGAGGACGGGCTGCTCAAGTTCGCTGCAGCCTTTGATCCCAGACCGGTCATCTACCGCACCACGGATTTCAAGACGAACGAATACCGCAACCTGCGGGGCGGAGACCGCTACGAGCCGGAGGAGGAGAACCCGATGATCGGGTATCGGGGGGCGGGGCGCTACGTCAAGGAGCCGGACCTCTTCGCTCTGGAGATCGAGGCCGTCCGCCGCGTGCGCGTCCGGCACCCGAACCTGCACGTGATGATCCCGTTCGTCCGCACTGTCGATGAACTCATCCACACCAAGGCGCTGCTGGAGCAGTACGGCCTGCGCCGCGGTGATGACGGGTTCAAGCTCTGGATGATGGCGGAGGTGCCCTCAAACGTCATCCTGTTGGAGGAGTTCATCAACGTTGGCATAGACGGCGTGTCCATCGGCTCCAATGATCTGACGCAGCTTGTCCTTGGCGTGGACCGCGACAGCGCCATCCTTGCGGAGGATTTTGATGAGCGGAATGAGGCCGTCATGCGCGCCCTGGAGACAATCGTCACCACGGCCGCCCGTCTGGGCGTCACGTGCGGCATCTGCGGGCAGGCGCCCAGCTTCTTCCCGGAATTGACGGCAAAGCTGGTGGAGTGGGGCATCACGTCCGTCAGCGTCTCGCCGGATGTCATTAACCACACGCGCCGCATCGTCCATGACGTGGAGACCGCCCGCTCCGGCGGCCACGCCGCCTGAACAGTCCCCGTGACGCCGCCGCCCACCGTGCGCGTTCCTGTTCCTAACGCCTTTTGGGCTCTGTGCGTTACACTGGATATTCGTAACTGTTCCATCCGTCAGATTAAGGCCGTCAGATCAAGGCGCGGGCATGATTGAGTCTCGAGAGCTGACCAAATACTACGGAGACTTTCCTGCAATAGAGGACGTCACCTTCACCGCGGAACCGGGTGAGGTGATCGGCTTTCTTGGCCCGAACGGCGCGGGGAAGACGACGACCATGCGGATCATCACGGGCTTCACTCCGCCAACGTCCGGCACGGCCATCGTCGCCGGACATGACGTGCAGGAGGAGCCGCTCGCCGCGAGAGCCTCCATCGGCTACCTGCCGGAGACCGTCCCCCTATATACGGACATGACCGTGCGGGAGTACCTGCACTACATGGGCGGGCTGCGCGGGATGAGCGGGGCGCGCATCCGCAGCCGCGTCGATGACGTCTTCGGCCTCTGCCGCCTTGAGGAGTACACGGATTCTCTGGTCAGCAAGCTGTCCAAGGGATACAGGCAGCGCGTTGGCATTGCGCAGGCAATCCTGCATGAGCCGCCCGTCCTGGTGCTTGATGAGCCGACCATCGGCATCGATCCCCGGCAGGTTGTGGAGACGCGGCAGATTATCCGGGGGCTGGGCGGCGATCACACCGTTATCCTCTCCACGCACATCCTGCCGGAGGTCAGCATGGTCTGTGACCGTGTGCTCATCATCCATGAGGGACGCATCGTCGTCATGGACAGCGCGGAACGGCTTTCCGCCCGGCTTGGCGGCGTGTCCCGCGTCGTCATGGACGTGCGCGGCCCGCGGGCGCAGATAGAGGAGACGCTCGCGCAGGTGGACGGTGTCGTCAGCGTCGAGATCTCGGACGCGGGCGGGCGGCAGCAATTCGTGGTGGAGTGCGCGCCCGGGCGGGACCTGCGGGTTGATCTGGCGCGCCGCGTCGCGGAGCACGGTTGGGGACTGGTGGAACTCCGCGCGGTGGGGCTGTCCCTGGAGGAGATCTTCCTGCGCCTGACGACGGAGGATGAGGTGAGCGCCGCGTGAGCGTGCGAACCGTCCGGACGATTTGGCTGCGGGAACTGCGCTCCTACGCCAACTCCCCCAACGCGTGGGTGATCGCCGCAATCTTTCTGGGCCTCTCCGGCCTCTCCTTTGCGCTGAGCGTCACCGGCCGCTATCCGGAGGCGACGATCCGCGGCTTTCTCTTTGGCCCCATCGGCCCCATCGGCGCGTTCTTCCTGACCATTCTGCTCGCGCCCGCCCTGACCATGCGGCTGCTCGCGGAGGAGCAGAAACTGGGAACCATTGAGCTCCTCCTCACCGCTCCCGTCCGTGACATTGAGATTGTGCTGGGCAAGTATCTCGCCGCCCTGTCCATCCTCTCAAGCATGTACGCCCTGACGCTGTATTTCCCCCTGCTGCTCTTTGCCTTCGGCAATCCTGACGTCACGCCCCTCCTCACCGGGTATCTGGTGCTGTTCCTTGTCGGCGCGGTCGCGGTGGCCGTGGGGTTGCTGGGGTCCGCGCTGACGGCCAATCAGATCGTCGCGGCGATAACGTCCCTGGCCATTCTGCTTGTGCTCTGGCTGTTCAACGCCACGGCTGCGCTGGGCAGTCCGGATGACGCGTGGACGGACGTTGTGACCTTCCTTGCGCTGAGTGAGCATATCCGTGACATGGCCTTCGGCGTGTTTGACACGCGGGACATCATCTATTTCCTGTCCCTCATTGTGTTCTTCCTCTTTCTGACGGTGCGGGCCGTGGAGACCCGCCGCTGGCGGTAGACAGTCCATCATGCGTGAACGCCTGAGTCTGGGCGAGCGGGTTTCAGAGGACATCGGCATCGCGCTGCTTGTGCTGGGCGGCGTTGCCGTGCCGGTGGGCGCGCTGCTGTACGCCATCGTGGCGGAACTGCGGGTCTGGGCGCTTGTGCTGATTGGCGTCGGCATTCTCGCGCTCATCATCGGCGTCATCCTGAGCCGGGAGCAGGTCACCCGAATCATCTCCACGCGGCAGGGGCGCTACGGGGTCAACACCATTGTCATGATCGCCGCGTTCACCGTGATCCTGGCCCTGGTCAACGTTGTCAGCGCGGCGGTCAACGCGCGCGTTGACCTGACCGCCAACCGCAGCTTCACCCTCGCCACGCAGACGCAGGAGGTGCTGCGGAACCTTGAGCAGCCCGTGGAGGCCTACGGATTCTTCACTCCGGGCGATGAGGCGGGCATCGCCGCCGAGGGCCTGCTGCGTGAGTATGCCCTGCTCAGCGACAACTTCACCTATGAAATCGTCGATCCGGAGACGGACCCAGCCAAGGCCAGCCGCTACAACGTCGATCAGAACGACGTTGTCGTGTTCGCATCGCGTGACCGCGTCACGCGAACGCGGCAGATATCGGAGCAGGAGTTCACGTCCAATCTGCTGCTGGCAACGGGAACGCAGCTGCGCACGGTCTGTTTCCTCACCGGACACGGAGAGCACAGCATCCTGAGCACAACGGACGTTGGAATGAGCCGGGCGAAGGAGGCGATGGAGCGGGAGCTCTATGTGGTGCGCGACTTCGGGTTCGCCTCCAGCGGGCGGGTGCCGGAGGAGTGCTCCGTCGTGGTTGTCGCCGGCCCGGACCGTGATCTGGAAGCGGAGGAGGACGGCGATGATGAGGGCGTTCTGCTGAGGAACTACCTTGGCGGCGGCGGCAACATCCTGTTTCTCCTGACGCATCAGACGCCGTCGTCATGGCTCATTCTGCTGGGTGAGGCGGGAATCGACGCCCGCCGGGGCGCGGTGGTTGATCCGGCCAGCTACGCCCAGCCGGACATCACAACCCCCACCATTCGCGCGGACGGCTATCTGGAGGGGCACCCGATTACCGCGCCCATGATCGATCGCTCTCTGGTCACCTTCTTTCCGCTGGTCACCCGCGTCGCGCCGCTTCCGGAGGAGCTGAGATTCCCCGGCGCCAACGTCGTCCCGCTGGCGTTCACATCGGACCGCAGCTGGCTGGAGACTGATATGGACAGCCTGGTCAATCCGCGCTTCGACTCCCAGCAGGACTCCCGCGGGCCCATCGCAATCGCGTCCGCGATTGAGTTTCCTGTGGTCGGGGATGAGACGGGGCGCATCGTGGCCGTTGGCAACTCCACGTTCGCATCCAATCAGTTCATCAACTCCGTCGGCAACCTGGACCTCCTGATGAACTCCGTCAACTGGTTGACGGAGCAGGAGGGGTTGATCGGCGTTCGGGCGCGGCTGAATGTCCCGCGCATCCTCACGCTGACACAGCGGCAGGCCAACTGGATTCTGTATTCCAGCGTTGGCGTGCTGCCCGCCGCGATGCTCCTCGTTGGCGGCTGGACGTGGTGGCGGCGCCGCTGAGGCGTGTCCGCGCCAGGGGCTGACACCAGGCGGCACGGCCTATGAACCCTCGTCTAACCATCGTTCTTGTTGCCGTCGCGGTGCTTCTCGGCGGCTATCTGGTGCTTGGCCCGGGACTGGGCGCGCCGACTGACCCGGATTCGCCGCAATCACATGAGTGGTTCTACATTGTCGATGACTCCAAGATCAATCGGCTGGACGCCGCGTATTTTGGCACGGAGGCCGTCTTTGTCCGCGACGCGGAGCGCGTATGGCACCTGACTGACGTGAACGGCCCGCCGGTCAGCGAGGAGTTCGCCGGCACGCCCTTCCTCGCGGGCGGAGCGCGGTCGCCGCGCCTCATCATCGAGAATCCGGACGCGGACGACCTGACCCTGTACGGCCTCAATAGTCCGCAGATCACCCTGCGCTTCTACCTTGAGGACGGCGCGAGCTACACCGTGTACGTGGGAGGCCTGACGCCGGATCGCATCTCAAACTACGCGCGCATTGATGGACGAGACGGCATCTGGCTCCTCGACCGCACATGGGGTGAGCACATGGCGCGCCTGATCACGGAGACGGACGTGTTTGTGAGCACGGCCACACCCACGCCCGAGGCAGAGGGCTAGGGGCGCCGTCCGCAGCCGCACGGCACGGACGCAGGACGCTCACAACCCGGCTCCGGCCATGAAGAAAAGCACGCTATGAGGCGGCCATGAGATGGATGGAGTTCAGCGTTATTGTGGACGGTGAGACGGCGGAGGCGATTACCGATCTCTTTGCCCGCTACGGCCACGCCGGCGGCGTCGCAATTCAGGAGATCGCGGCGCCGGAGGAAACGCGCGTGGGGCCGCAGTCGCTTGCGCTGACCCGCCGGGTGCGTGTGGCCACGTACGCGCCCATGCAGGATGACGGCGGTGACGGAGCGCTTGCGGCCGCGCGGCAGGGTATTCAGGACGGTCTCGCATACCTGGGAATGATCGGCCCCGTTGGAACGCTCAGGGAACGCGCCGTTGCGGACGAGGACTGGGAATCGGCATGGCGCGATCATTTCCATCCGCATCGCGTCGGTCAGCGGAGCGTCGTCGTCCCAACGTGGCGGACCTATGAGCCGATTCCGGATGACATCGTCATTCGTCTTGATCCGGGCATGGCCTTTGGGACGGGCCTCCACCCGACGACGCGGCTCTGCGCGCTGGAACTGGAGAGGCGCGTTGCGCGCGGAGCGACGGTTCTGGACGCTGGGTGCGGCTCCGGAATCCTCTCGCTCATCGCGGCTCAACTCGGCGCGAGCCGCGTTTTGGGCGTGGATATCGACCCGATCGCGGTTGCCGCCGCGCGGGAGAACGTGACGCGCAACGGCGTTGCGGATGTCATCGAGATCACAGAGGGAAGCCTGCCGCGGTCCGGCCAGGACCCGTTCGCGTCAGCGGGGCGCGCGTGGCCGGAGGCCGTCGTCGCGCGCGGGGGCTGGGACATCGTGGTGGCGAACCTGACGGCGGAGGTTCTGCAGGAACTTGCTGCGCCGCTGGCGATGGCCGCGCGGCCGGGCGGCATTCTCATCGGCTCCGGCATCATCGCGGAGCGGTTCACGCTGGCCGCGTATGCGCTGATGGATGCCGGGCTGCGCCTCACTGATGCCGTGTCCGATGAGAGCGGGGATTGGCGCGCCGTCATCCTCATGCGCCCGGAAACAGGCCCTGAAACGGGCTCGGAAACGAGCCCGTATACGGAGAGGAGCCGCTGAATGCCAACCATTCGCGCCGTTCTTCTGGACATGGATGACACGCTCTGCGATTCAGAGGGGCTGACGCCGCTGCGCCTTCGAGCGGTGCATGACGCGCTGGCCGATTCCGTGGAGCCGACGCTGCTGGCGCAGGTGCTGGAGGAGGCGCTGAGCTGGGACTCCGTGGGCGTCCCGGGGCAGTTCCTGAACCGCATGTCCCGCATAGCGGAACGGCTTGGGCTTGATGACGACGCCACGCAGTTCATGCGCAGCGTCTACAATGATGTCCTGATGGAGAATCTGCGTCTGTATGACGGCGTGGCGGAGACCTTGACGTGGCTCCAGGCCCGTTTTCAGCTGGGCCTCATTACAAACGGCCCGTCTGATCTGCAGCGCGGCAAGATTGACCGTCTGCAGATTGAGCCCTACTTTCAGTCCATCGCCATTGGGGGAGAGGTGGGCGCGTACAAGCCGGACGCCAAGATCTTTCAGCACTGCCTGACGGAACTGGACGTCACGGCGGAGGAGTGCATTTTCGTGGGCGACCGCACAGAGGCGGATATCGCCGGCGCGCGCAACATGGGCATCACCGCCATTCGCATCAGAAAATCCTATCCCTTCCCGATGGACGATGAGCCGGCGCCGGACCACCTGCTGGACAGCGTGACGGAACTGCCTATCCTGATGATTGAGCAGGGCTATGCGGCCGGGGACGCCGCCGCGCCGACGTCCACCGCCGGAAAGCGAGGCGGAGCATGACCGGCAGACCGTCCGATGAGCATGAGAACGACGCGGACAGGCGGCGGGGCGAATCCCGCGACGATGACGAGATGCGCGATGCTCAGTCACATCCCCCCGCCGACAGCGAATCACCTGGAGACCGGCCATCGGCCGGCGGTCTGCGCGGCGAGATCGAGGAGATTCTGCGAGAGCAGGGCGAGAAGCCGGTGATGCCGCGCCCCCCGCGAGCGCGCGGGGGCGGCGTATTCAACGAGTTCACCGGCGCGGTGCGCCGCATGACCGGCGGGCCGGGCGCAGCGGACGGCGGATCGGGACAGACAATCGGAGCACTCATGAAAGCACGCCTGGTGTTCACCCTGCTGCGCATCGCCATTGTCCTGGCCCTTGCCTTCCTCGCATTCCGCGTCCTTGGGCCGCGCGCCCTGCTGTTGATGATCGTCATCACGCTGGCGATTCTTGCCCTGATGACCATCCGAATCATCATCGCGCGCCAGCGGCCCAGCCACTGACGCCCCGCCCCGCGCGGGGGCGGCCCCCTTCGGTGGATACGATTCATCGTTTGGTGGCACAATGAGTAGCAGCGCATTGCAGTGTTGCGGCTGACCGGCCGCAGAGCGGAGGGGAGCCATGCCGCGTGGACTTGAACCGAGCACACTTCTCTGGGCGGTGGGATGGGACGTCCTACTTGGAGACATCCCGGAGGAGGCTGACCCCGTGGGGCTTGCAACCCGCGCGGCGGACGCGATTGAGGCGCGCGCGCCGCAGAACTCCTACGTTGCGCGCACAGTCTACGCGATGGGCGCGGCATTCGCCCTGCCCTACGCCGCCTGGCTGGGAACCAGGTGGGCGCTTGGCGCGGCGCGGCTGGTCCACGGCGCGGTGTACAGAGAGACCGCCACTGCGCTGCTCAAGGGCGCGCTGTCCATTCGCGGCAGCCTGAACGCTCTCCGTGATGAGCAGGAGTCGTCAGATGAAGCGGCGCACAGCGGTGATGAGGCCGTTTCCGGCGACGTTGAGCGGCTGATGCGTGAGGCCGGCATGGCGGAATCCGTCATCGGCACCACAAGCGAGGCATCGCCGGAGGAGCAGCAGAGGCGTCGCTCCCATGCCCTGCGGAAGTTGGGAAACAACTTCCGGGACGGTGTCGTCGGTCCGCTGCTCTATTTCAGCGTGTTTGGCATCCCGGGCGCGGTGGCCTATCGCGTGGTCAAGACGATGGGCGCGCGATGGCGCAGGCATGGTGATGACCCGCTTGCCGTGGCGGCCAGACGGATCGATACGGCGGCCACAATCGCCCCGGCCGTTGCGACCGGGCTGATTCTCTCAGCCGGCGCGCAGCTCACGGCACAGCGGGGCGCGGAGACGTGGGACACAAGCCGCGCGGAGGCCAGGGCCCGCGGCACCATCCTTGAGGCGGGCTGGACGGAGGCGGCCATGGCCGGCGCGCTGGGCGTGCGCCTCTCCGCGGAGCCAGAGTTGACCGAATGGGAGCAGGACACCAATCCGGAGGGCCGCGCCATCGAGGCGGACGATATCGATCAGGCGCGGCAGCTCTTCTGGATCGCCTCCGCATGGGCGGTGGCCGGCGCGCTGGCCGCCATCGTCCTCCGCAACGCCATCAAAGCCCGCCGCTAACGCGGCAACGTGCGGGACGGGTGGCGGTGCAGCTGCACGGTGTGCGATGCCATCATAAATCGCCAGGAGGCAACCATGAAAGAGAGCGCAGACACAAACGACTCCCAGCGGGCATTGGACAATCTTGTCCGTGAGGCCGGTGTCGCCGATCTGATGGAGTTGTACGACAGGATCGAAGAGGTCTATGTGGCAGCGCACGGGGCTACGACCTCTGCGCCGCGTGGCGTTATCACCAACTCCACCCCTGCCATCACTACCCGCCGCTAACGCCACGTGGCAAGTAAGTGGCGACAGATTGATGCTCCACAGATCCAGGATGTTTCTGCCGAGGTGCATCCTTTTGGCTGCAGCTTGGGCCACACTGACAGCGTGTTCTACGATTCTCCCACCGGCAACTGCGACACCCACTCCGATTCCCACGTTTGGCATGAAAGAACTTGAAGCGGTTTTTGCCGATTTACCGCAAAGGTATGTCCAAGTTGAGCCGAGTTCGAGACAGCTCGGCAGCGCGAACTTCAACGATTTCTTTGATAACCAGATAGCATTCCGGGATAGCTTGGAGTTGTGGCCGCGGAGCAAAGGATTCTCGGTGAGCCTCGGGATTCTGGATCCGGCCTCCCAAAGCAAATTCGACTACGCTCTCGAAAAAACATACGGTACTGCAGATGCAGAATTGATCCGTACTCAAAGAGTGGATCGAGCACACGGTGTATTCTGGCTTGATGTAGGTGACATCGCGCTTGGCAGTCGACACCTTGAAAAATCCGACAGACCTGCAGCGGCAGAACTGAGGGAGACGATAACGTTTCGCCGCGGGGAGGTTGGAGTTGTTGTCAAGTTTGCTCAGCAGGCAAGCAAGCCTAGCGGCGGCGGCCTCGGGCTCTCGCCGTTCAAAACCCCAGAGGACGTTATAGAGATACTCATGAAGGCCCAGTGCTGGAATGTGTACACTTGCTACGATAGTGAGCCTGATTTCGTGACAGGGCCTCAGGCCGCGAGAATGATCGACGAAGCGATTGTTCAGTTCTATGATGTCATGCCTCACCCAGCGGGCACATTCACCACAGAACGGTAGAATTGACGGACCGCGCAGTCTCTTTAGCGCAGGACGCCTTTGTCCGTCAGTTCGCGTCTGCGCTCAGTGTCCAGTTGCAGTAACGTGTCGAGGACGTAGTCGTTCTGCTGTCCCTTCATTGGCGCGGGGCGGCCCGCGTTGCCCGGCGTGTCTGACAGGTTGACATCAATCCCCTGATGCTCCATCGGGCCGGAATCCGCATGGTTCGCAGAGACGATGGCCGCAGGGCGGGCGCGCAGGTGCGGATCGACGTACAACTGCTCGCCGTTGGCGACGTATGAGGCGCGGACGCCCGTCGCCTGCAGCGTGCGCATGACGACGCGCGGCGTGAACCGTTTCGTCCACTCGCTAATGCGCCTGTCCAACTCCTCCTTGTTGGCGACGCGGGCGGACATCGTCGCAAACCGCTCATCCTGCGCCCACGCCGGGCTGTCCATGGCCGCCGTCAGCGCCCGCCATTCCTCCTCCGTGTGCACCTCAATCGCGCACCATTCATCAAAGCCGATGCACGGATACACGTCATGCGGAGCGTAGAACGCACTGTGATTGCCGGCCGGCGGCGGGTTATGGCCGTTGATCATGTAGTCCATATAGGCGACGGTGAGCAGGTGCGCGCCGCCCTCCACCTGCGCGAGCTCGATGTACTGACCCTCTCCCGTGCGGTCGCGGCGCTCCAGCGCGGCGGCCACCGATATTGCGCCGAAGATGCCGGCGACGTAGTCCGGGAACGGCATCTTGATGCGCGTGTCCATTGGGGCGTCCGGATGCCCCCACAGGTTGGTGATTCCGGACACGCCCATGATCTGCTGGCCATAGCAGAAATACGCGCTCAACGGACCGGTATTTCCCATGCCCGGCATCGCCAGCATGATGATGTCCGGCTTGATGTCCCGCAGTTCCGCGTAGCCGATGCCAAGGCGGTCCATGACCGTGGGGCGAAAGTTCTCCACCACCGCGTCGCTCTGCCGGGTGAGTTCCTTGATGAGCGCGACGCCCTCCGGTGATCGGGCATCAATGGTTGCGCTGATCTTGGCGCGGTTCAAATCCTGGAAGGTGGTCTGACCCGGCGTGCGGTTATCGTCGAGGTCCTCCGATTCAACCTTGATGACCTCCGCGCCGAAGAAGCCGAGGAACATTGTGGCGAGGGGGCCGGCGAAGGCGCGTGTGAAGTCGACAACGCGAATCCCGTCAAGCGGCTCATATTCGTCCGCTTCAGGGGTCCGCGCTGGGGCCGCCCTGTCCGGCGCGCCGCCCGCCGGGGCCGCCGCGCCGCGCAGTTCCCGCAGCACCTCCTCCGAATGCTGTCCGATGAGCGGCGCAGTGCGGGTTGGTTTCCACGCCGTCCGGCTGAAGCGCACCGGCGGGCCCGCCGTCCGGTACGCGCCGATGACGGGATGCTCCATCTCGATGAAGAACTCCCGCTCCTTCGCGTGGGCGCTGTCCGCGAACTCACCGGGCGAGAGCACGCTGACGATGGGCATTCCGATGGCCTGCCCGCGCTCGACGACGTCATCGCGGTCGACTGTCTCCATGTACTCCTGCACCAACTCGTCGATGACCTCGCGGTTTTCCTGTCTGACCTCGCGCTCCCACCACATCTCATCGGAGAGGACGGGGTGGTTCCCCATCAGTTCCGTTGCCATGCGGCCAAAGTGATGGCGCATGTAGATCGAGAGGTTGACGTACCCGTCGTCACGGGTGTGGAAGGTGTTCACCGCGCCAAAGGCGGAGTGGCGCCCCTCTCGCCGCGTGATCAGGTTCTGGTAGGAGTAGCGGGATATGTAGCTGTGCTGTGCCCAGAGGCTCGCCTCCTGGCGGGACACGTCCACATGCTGCCCCCGGCCGATGCTGCGGCGCGCCCGAATCGCCAGAATTGCGCCGTAGACGGCGTGCATGCAGGCGAGTTGGGAGACCATCTCATACGGGGCCATGACGGGCGGGCGCGTGTCATCGCCGTTGGCGAACATCATTCCCGCGCTCGCCTGCGCGATGAGGTCTCCGCCCAGCCAGGACGCGTGCGGGCCGGACTGGCCAAACGGCGTGATGGACACGTACACGAGGCCCGGGTTGCGCGAGCGCATCGCCTCATACCCCAGCCCGATGGACGCCGTGTAGCCCGGCCGAAAGTCCTCAACCAGAATGTCGGCCCGCGCAATGAGCGCGGCGGCGGTCTCACGGTCGGCATCGTCCGTGATGTCCAGGACGACGCCCCGCTTTGAGCGGTTGGCGTGGATGAACCGCAGGCTGCGCTCCGGATGCTCGATGTTGCCCGCAAAGGGCGGCAGCAGCCGGGCCGGATCTCCGCCGGGCGGCTCCACCTTGATGACGTCCGCGCCCAGGTCCCCCAGCGCCCGCGCGCAGTGCTGCCCGGCGTAGGACGTCAGGTCCACCACGCGCAGGCCCTCAAGCGGGCCGGGGAGATCATTGTTATTGAGCGCATTCATCACGGGTCAGATGCTCAGGATACTCTTTCTGCCAGTTTGATGGAGAGGGCGCGCTTGCTGACGGCTGCCGTTCCCGCTGGGGTCATGCTCCCGCGTCCGGCGTGTCTGTAATGCCGTAATTCCGTTCCCACCAGCCGTAATCGACGCTCGTCTCCTCCACCTGCTGAACCGTGATGCCAATCCTCAACTCACGGAGTCTTTCAAGCAGCGCGTCTCCGTCCAGGAGGTCGATCGGCACCGCTCCCTCGCGGCTCGCCTCACGGATAGCGTCCTGCGTGAACGTTCCCGTTGTGATGAGCAAGCCGCGCTCCGTGCGGCGGCCCAGAGACCCGCGGAATTCCCGCACGACGGGCGAGCCGACGCTGCCCTTGTAGCGCTTGCACTGGAAGGAAACAAGAAAGCTGATGAGCCCCGCCACGCGCAGTGTGCCATGTCCGTCGATGCCGCCGTCGCCGCTGCGACCGGTGACTGTTACTTCGCTAAAACCGGACCGGCGGAGCATGAGTTGGCAGAGGCGTTCAAAATCGCCCGGGCTCATGGAGAGCAGGATTCCTCGCAGTTGCTCCCGCCAGAGGGTATCCCCGTCCGGATCAGCCTCCTCTATCTCAGATTCAGTCTCGACCGGAGGCTCCGCCGCCTTCCTCTCCCGCACGATTCGATTGGCTTCTCGAACGATCTTGGCCGAATCCACCTCTAATGTCTCTCGGCCAAGTTTCGTCAGCGCCCAGACGTAATAGCCATTGGATTCAGACGCTTGCTCCAAGTAGCCGCACGTCATGAGTTCAAAGCGGGCCCAACTCAGACGGGTTCTCAGGCGTGACTGGCCGCTGGGTGTCGTGTCCTCCAGTACATCCTCCCGCAGGGACAGGGCAGAGATAATTTGAGCCTCTATCTCAGGGCTTGTCGCGCTCCCGCCCAGGGTGCGCATCGCGTTCAGGATGGGGTTGTGCAGCACACCCTTGGTTGGCGTGCCGAAATCGGAACGTGCAGGCTCTGTGGTCATCTTTCACCGCTATTTGACAGTGGGTGCTGGGCGGGTTGCAACCCGCCCAGCACCCATACGCCCGGGGAATCCTGTGAGCGGGCGGACGGACGCGCGCCCTACGGCGCGCGGCTTGGGCGCGCCATCTGCGACTGCGCGACCGTGTCCTCCTCAATGAAGCGGTCATTCATGTACTGGAATCCGGCGCGCATCCCCTGCTCCGCC